>JBEBWU010000008.1:0-15258 GCA_040391985.1 Entomomonas sp.
TCATGGAAAATAAATCAGTATCAGAGCCTAAAGAACTTATAGTGATTGAGGATTTAGAAAAGACTAATAAAGAAGATACATCTTCATCAAATTTACTGGCTATTCTTGATCATATTGAAAAGTTATTAACTAGTACAGAGCAAGGTGCTGTGTTACACGAAAAGGTGGTTAGTTATTTAGATCAAGTTAAGCCTTTGTTAAATAATCCAGATATTAAAATACCTGAAAAAGGTAAGGAAGTATTAAATAAGGCTAATGATTTTGTTCAAAAACGTCCTTTAACAACTTTAGGTATTGCTGCAGGAGCAGGAGTGCTATTAGCGTTATTAGCAGGACGTAAAAAATAAGCCATTTATATGGTTTGTATGGTTAGAGTTACTCTACTATCTATGATTAATTAATGGTTTTAGAACTTGCGCTATTAAATTTTTAGAAAATCTTTATAAAAAATGAACTCGCTTTAGGCGAGTTTTTTATTTTTGTATATAGCTAAATATTTGACTAAGGAGAGGAAATATAATCAGTAATTAATATAATATGTTGGATATAAGTACAAAAAGCTACTCATAAATTTCAAAATAACAATTTTTCATTTAAATGTTAAATGGACGTTTTATTAAATACAACATTAGGATGATTAAATTGTGAGCCATTAGTCCCTAAAATTGAATTGTATTTATGTAGAGTGAGAGCGTAAGTTAACTACAATAATAATGATCAAGGATAAAAAAATGAGTAAGTTATTGTATTTTAAAGAGTGGTTAACTATTAAGGAAGCCACTAAATGCCTTTCCAATGTATTTAATGAAAAAGTTAAAATGAGGGATATCTATAGATTAGCTTTAGATAATAAATTAATTTTATCCTTACATTTTATTAATTCCACTTATGTAGAAAAAGGAGTAAATGTAGAAACAGTACTTAATATGACAGCAGTAGTTAATGATACACCGATTTTGTTTGAGAAAGAGTATATTCAAATCAAGTCAGGTTGTTGTTGTGATTTGGTCAATTTATACAATGGGCAATTAGTTATAAAGCAAGTGTATTATGGTGATGCATCTAATACATTGAAAATTGAACCAGAATTTAATAAAGGAATTATTATAAAAGAAATTACTAATGATGAAAGGCAACCTTGTTATTATCGATTAGTTAACTATTTAGAATGCAATGAGCAACTATTAGAAGTGGCTACTGCTAATTTATTACCAAGTGATGTTTTATTAGTAGTAAAGACAGAGTATTTACGTGATTTTATTAATCATACATGTATTACAAATAACCTTGATAAGCCGTTGCACAGCAAGGAGCGTACAAACTTATATAAGGTAATAGCATTATTGGCGGAAATGAATCAATTACCCCCTGCGAAAGAGTTTAAAGTGGCGAATATTATTAAAACTTATGGTGATAGTATAGGTTTCGATTGTCCTAGTAGCCATACCATTGCCAAATGTTTAATACACTAGTAACTTGAATTCAAAAAATAAAATTTGAATTCAAATTTTCTATTTGTTTTTTAATATATGCTGTCAGCTCTTAATAAAGACAGTTTTATATTGAGTAAAAGTCTTTATTAGTTTTTTATAAATCGTGCTATATATTACTATTATTAGTATTAAGCATAATAAAAATTCATGATAATAGATAAAGGAGTAGTAGCTACCAATATTAATAGTGAAGATGCTTTTGTTGTTAATGATAATTCGTTTATATACAAATGTGCTTTTAAAATTAAGAGGTATAAAACAAAAACATAATAACAAGGAGGAATCATGCAAAAAGTAATAACGGTACTAGCTAGCCCTGAAGAGGCTTTTTTAGTTAATACTTATGTTGAAACTTGTGCAATGATTGATGCTATAACTGCAATTAATGAGAGAACGGAATCTATATGTGATTTATTAGTGGGAAGTATTCGAAATTGTCTGATTAAGAGTCAATCTTTGTGTAGTATTGCTTGGCAATTACAAGCAAATATGGATTGCTTAACATTATTTATTAAGCGCTATATAACGAGTCAACAGCAGTTATGTGCAGGATTAATTCAAGCTGCTAGGCGGAAAGCGAGCCATATCATTATGAATTATGGTGAGAGTACTGCTAAGTTTAATTCTGTAGGTGACATAGTAAGGTTGTTATTGGATATTAAACAGTATATCAATGCTGTTGCTACAATAGCTTGTTACCAAAGAGAAAGTGAAAATAATAACTTTGAAATAATGGCATAAAATTATTATTAATTAATAATTACAAGAGTAGTGGAATTAGGGGATAATAGACAAGTTTTATTATCCCTTATTATATTTTACGATTATATCGTTGTAGGTTCGTTTTGAATTGGCAATCATTATTATCTCCTGAGAGATTAGGTAAGACAGTATTAAGCCCGGATGAATTAGGGCGTAGCCCGTTTCATAAGGATTATGATCGAGTTGTTTTCTCTGGAGCATTTCGACGTCTAGGACGTAAAACACAAGTTCACCCTGTGTCTAGCAATGACCTTATCCATACTCGTTTAACCCATAGTTTAGAAGTGGCATCAGTAGGACGTTCTCTAGGTATGCTGGTTGGTGAGTTATTAAAAGATGAATTACCTCAATGGTGTTTACCTATTGATTTGGGAGTCATCGTTCAATCGGCATGTTTAGCTCATGATATTGGTAATCCTCCTTTTGGGCATTCAGGAGAAGATGCTTTTCGCTACTGGTTCTCACAGGCAGCCAATAAAGGTTGGTTTGACTGTATGAATGAGGTAGAGCTTGCAGACTTCCTAAACTTTGAAGGAAATGCACAAGGATTTCGTATTCTAACTCAGCTAGAGTACCATCAAAACGAAGGTGGTATGCGTTTGACTTATGCTACATTGGGGAGCTATCTAAAATATCCTTGGACATCTCGTTATGCAGAGGCTGAAGGGTATAAAAAGTGTAAATTTGGCTGTTATCAAAGTGAATTACCTTTATTAGAACAAATAGCGGATAAGTTAGGTTTACCAAAGGTTTCTCAAGAACGTTGGCAACGTCATCCCTTAGTCTATTTACTGGAAGTAGCTGATGATATCTGTTATGGGCTAATTGATCTTGAAGATGGTATTGAAATGGATCTATTGGCCTATGAAGAAGTTGAAGCTTTATTGTTGGATTTAGTCAGTGAGCGTAATCCTAATCTTTATAAGCAACTAGAGGCTACTAGTAGTCGGCGGCGTAAATTAGCGATTTTACGTGGTAAAGCAATTGATCATTTAACTAATGCTGCTGCAGAAGCTTTTATTACGCAACAATCTGCTTTATTGAAAGGAGAGTTGGTTGGCGATTTGGCAGAGTATATGGATACTGCAAGTAAAGAATGTATCCTAAAAGCAAAGAAAATTGCTCGAGAAAAAATATTTCAGGATAAACAAAAAACGTTACATGAAATAGGTGCCTATACTACTTTGGAAATTTTGCTTAATAGTTTTTGTGGTGCGGCAGTAGAATTGCATAATAAAGGTACTTTATCCTTTAAGAATAAACGTATTTTTGATTTATTAGGCCACGATGTTCCTACAAAAGATTGGACGCTTTATCAATCAGTTATGCGTATGATCGATTTTATTGCAGGTATGACGGATAACTATGCAACAGAAATGGCTAAAGAAATGACAGGACGATCTAGTCCAGTATAGTAAGTATAGTTTTGTATATAGATAAAAACTAATTACTTTGGGTAATTGACTCATTAAATATAATCAGTATAGCAGCTAAATTTGTTATACTGATATTTTAAGAAGATTGCCTATTCTAAGCAATTTATTGATTATTATAAGAAAATTTTGAATCGATGATTGGTATAGTCATTTTTGATGTTAAGGGTAAAAATAAGTTATGCAAGAGCGTGAACAACTATTAGAAAAAATCCAAGAATTGATTGAAGAGAATGAAGGTGATTTACCCTTTGTTTCGCTAGATGATTTTTTTGTTGGTAATAATGATGAAGCAAGTATTGCGCCTGATCAAGTAGATGATGGCAGACCCACTTTAGCTGAAATGTATAAACAATTGAAATGGATTGAGGGGCGACCCAATGTTTATTCTGTATTAGTCAGCATTCATGAAGATTGGGAAATGTCTCTTAATAATAGAGAAGTGTGGCCAGCAGCAGACACGATTCATATTTATGCAATGGCTCCTTTATCTGATGCAGAAAAATGGGTGGAGACATTACATTGTCGTATTTATGAAGGATGGATTTATGGCATGCCTTTAGCCGCCCCATCAGTACCGCCAGGGTATAATGTTTATACACTTTACTGGGATTAATAAAAAAGCCATCAAATTGATGGCTTTTTTAATGGTTATTTAATATAGAGTTGTCTTTTAAGATAACTCTCTACATCAGGTAAAAAGAGTGTTAAAACACCTAATAATGGTAGAAACGCGCAGAACTGAAAAATATGTTGTAAGCTTGTTTGATCAGCAATATAACCTAATACAGCCGCAGCAATACCACTCATGCCAAACATAAACCCAAAGAATAAGCCTGCAATCATACCTACTCGACCTGGTATTAGTTCTTGAGCATAAACTACAATAGCCGCAAAGGCAGAAGAAATAATGAGGCCAATAAGTACACTCAGTACCCCTGTCCAAAATAAATTAGCAAAGGGCAGTGCTATTGTAAAAGGAGCAGCACCAAGGATCGAGAACCAGATAACATATTTGCGACCAATACGATCACCAATAGGTCCGCCAGCAAAAGTACCTACTGCAACAGAGGCTAAAAATAAGAATAAGAAAAGCACGGCATGATCTTTTGAAAGATTAAATTTTTCTATTAAATAAAATGAATAATAGTTGCTCATGCTGGCCATATAAAAGTATTTTGAAAAAATTAAAATACCTAGAATAGATAGGGCAAGCATGGTTTTTTGCTTACTAAAAGGTAAAGTAAGATCAATAGGAGCACGTCCTTTACTTGCCTTTAAGTGTTTAGCACTCCACGCACTGATGCGCATAAGTAAAATAATGCCAGCGATACCAAATACCACAAACCATAAAATATAGCTTTGTTGGTTATGCCTTAACACAATAAAACTGACTAATAAGGGACCCAATGATGAACCAAAGTTTCCTCCAACTTGGAAAGCTGATTGGGCAAAACCAAACTTTCCTCCTGATGCGTTACGAGCTACACGAGATGCTTCTGGATGAAAAGTAGAAGAGCCAACTCCTAAAAAAGCGGCAGCAACTAGTAACAAAGAAAAGTTACTAGCAAGCGCTAACATCACTAACCCCAAAGTAGTGGAAGCCATACCAATAGGTAGTAGGTAAGGTTTTGGGTGTTTATCTGTGTAGAGCCCAATAGCAGGTTGTAAGATAGAGGCTATAATTTGATAAACAAGGCTAATACAGCCTATTTGTGCAAAGCTTAAACTAAATTTCTCTTCTAATAGAGGATAGGTAGCGGTGAGCATTGATTGAATGAGATCATTCATTAAATGAGCACAGCTCACCATCATAATAATAGATAAAAATAGCTTGTTATGACTATTAATGGCTTGTTGTTGATTCATGGTAATAGATAAACTTATTTTTATATCAAAAAGTAGGGAATGATTATTAACTCATATAATACAGAATTATTTATAAGTTTATAAGGTTACTTAAGATATATTCTCTTTTCTCAATAAGATATAAGGTAGTTGATATTAAATGAAAACTCTTTGTGATAAAATGTCGCAGTATTCTTATTAGCTATTTCTAAGTGATTGAAGAATTATTTGGATAAATAAAATAACTATTTTAAAAAATACACAATATGCTAATGTAGTAAGTTGTAAATAGTCTGAATTCAATATAGCGGGTGTATCTATGTTAAATAAAGCGCTTGAAGAAACAATCAATGCAGCTTTCCGTGAAGCTAGCTTAAAACGTCATGAGTTTATTACAGTAGAACATCTATTGTTGGCTTTATTGGATAACGAGGACGCTGTCAAAGTACTGCAAGCCTGTAAGATTGATCTTAAAAAACTTTCCAGAGAATTATCAGAGTTTATAGAGCAAACAACGCCACATATTGCAGACACTGATAAAGATACACAAACTGATGCTACATTAGGTTTTCATCGTGTACTACAACGTGCTGTATTTCATATGCAGAGTTCTGGTAAAAATGAAGTAAGTGGTATTAATGTTCTAGTTGCTATTTTTAGCGAAACAGAAAGCCAAGCTGTGTATTTATTGAAAAAACAAGGCATTTCAAGGTTAGATGTAGTGAGCTATGTTTCGCATGGTATTGGTAAAACTGATGTTGAAGATGTAACTGAGGAAGAAACTAAAGAAGACTCACCAGAAAGTGTGGTAGAAAAGAAGCCTCTAGAAGCCTATGCCACTAACTTAAATGAATTAGCAGAACAAGGTTTAATTGATCCACTAGTCGGTAGGGAACAAGAAGTTGAACGTGTTGCTCAGATATTGGCGCGTCGTCGTAAGAATAATCCTTTATTAGTGGGTGAGGCTGGGGTTGGTAAAACAGCCATTGTTGAGGGATTAGCGAAGCGTATTGTTGATGGACAAGTACCAGAGCTATTAAAAGGTAGTGTTATTTACTCATTAGATTTAGGTGCTCTATTAGCAGGTACTAAATACCGTGGTGATTTTGAAAAACGCTTTAAGGCAGTATTAAAAGATTTGAAAAAGCGTACTGATGCTATTTTATTTATTGATGAAATTCATACTATTATTGGTGCTGGAGCTACTACAGGTGGTGCAATGGACGCATCTAACTTGCTTAAACCAGCGCTTAGTAGTGGTCAAATTCGTTGTGTGGGTTCAACAACTTTCAAAGAGTATCGTGGTATTTTTGAGAAAGACCATGCACTATCACGTCGTTTTCAAAAAGTAGATGTGGTTGAGCCTTCTGTTGCTGATACTATTCGTATTTTACAAGGTCTAAAATCTCGTTTTGAGGAGCATCATCATATTGCCTATACAGATGAAGCCCTTAAAGCAGCAGCTGAATTAGCTGCACGGCATATTTCAGATCGACATATGCCTGATAAGGCTATTGATGTAATTGATGAAGCTGGTGCTTATCAACAGCTACAGATACCTGACAATAGAGTGGAGCGTATAGATGTTCCACAGGTAGAAGCTATTATTGCGAAAATGGCAAGAGTCCCTTCAAAAAGTGTTAATGCTTCTGATAAAGAACTGTTACGTAATCTAGAACGTGACCTTAAATTAACAGTATTTGGACAGGATGCTGCTATTAGCTCATTAGCCTCAGCCATTAAACTTTCCCGAGCAGGATTAAAAGCACCAGATAAACCTGTGGGATCATTTTTATTTGTAGGGCCAACAGGCGTCGGTAAAACTGAGGTTGCAAAACAGTTAAGTCGAGCGTTAGGCATTGAGTTAATTCGTTTTGATATGTCTGAATATATGGAGCAACATTCTGTTTCTCGTCTAATTGGTGCTCCTCCAGGTTATGTAGGATTTGATGAAGGTGGCTTACTTGTAGAGGCCATTACTAAAACACCTCATTGTGTGTTGTTATTAGATGAAATTGAAAAAGCTCACCCAGCAATCTTTAATTTATTGTTGCAAGTCATGGATCATGGTACGTTAACCGATAATAATGGGCGTAAGGCTGATTTTAGGAATGTTGTATTAATTATGACTTCCAATGCAGGAGCTCAATCAGCTGCGAGAGCATCAATTGGTTTTGCTCAACAGGACCATTCAACTGATGCAATGGAAGTTGTTAAAAAAGCATTTTCACCTGAATTCCGTAATCGATTAGATGCAATTATTCAGTTTGGTCGTTTAAGTGATGATGTATTGAAGAGTATTGTGGATAAATTCTTAGTGGAATTACAGGTACAACTAGAGGAAAAACAAGTACAACTAGAGATTTCTGAACAAGCAAGGGCATGGTTAGCAAAAAATGGTTATGACCCTCAAATGGGAGCTCGACCAATGGCTCGTTTAATTCAAGAAAAATTAAAACGTCCTCTTGCAGAAGAAATTTTATTTGGCAAGTTAGCAGAACAGGGTGGTATTGTTCATGTTGATATGAGTAATGAACAGCTAACTTTTAATATAGAGCAAATTGTTGAACCTGCGTAGTGAGTGATTTTTAAGGAAATAATATGAACTATAAAGTGTTGTTGATGACTTTTGTAGTATTTGGAGGGGCTGGTCAAGTTATGGCACAATCAAATAGGCCACCTGCTGCTGTTAATGTGCCAACAATGGTTTTTGATAAAGAGCTTACAGAGAAAGCAACTGTTATTGATGAAGACCATATTCCTACTCATTTGAGAGTAAATAGGGCTGTAGTTATGTTAGGTACTACAACGTTAACAGAGATTTCTAGCGTTTTTAAAACAGGTATTCCTTTGCATAATGGTAAAGGTTACTATCAATGCTATAGTTTACCTAAATATTCTCATCAGTTATGGTTTGTTACCAAAGGTACAGATTTACAAGCGCCAGTTACAGAAGTAGTAATGAAATTAGGCAGTACATTGCCAACAGAGTATTGTCCATTAATTACAGCCACTTCTTATCCTATGCTTTCTAATAAAATGCGTTTAGAACTAAAACCTAATTTAGTGGAAACTTTATTTGGTAAACCTTTACAAAAACAAGGAGCAACTTCTGTTTATCTTCTCCAACTACCAAGATTACAAAAACTTAAGGTACAAACTCAAACAGGTAGTAAAGGTGTTGAAATGATTAAAATTACACAAATGGGTGTGACTTATTAAGTAAATGAATAGTTAAAAAAGCCCTGCAAAAATTAATTATATAAATTTTTGCAGGGCTTTTTTGTATAGGATTTAAAAGATGATTTATTTAGGGCGGTTAAGGGAGAGCTAACTCTCCCCAAGTACATTAGAAGTTATAGCGAATCCCTATACCACCATTATAAGGAGATTCTATATGTTTACCATTGCCATAATTAATTTCACCATAGGTTGACCAGTTTTTTGATAGCTGGGCGTTAACACCAACACTATACCAACCTGTAGTTCCTGACATATTATTGTTAAAATGTGCGTTGTCATTGATAATGGTAGAGTTATGTCTATTTAACTCTTGAGCAACTGATATTTTAGCGTAAGGTTGAATGGTCATACCATTACTTAGCAAATAGCTATAACCTACTGAGGTACCTGCTTCAGCTTTATAAGAAATAGCGTCTTTAGCTTTTACTTTCATACCATTAGATAAATGATAGCTTTTAGAGGCAGCATTAAATGTTGACAGCTTAAGGTATGGCTCAATAAAGAAATTATTCAACCTAATGGTTTTACCTGCTTCAAGAGATGCACCAATACCTGTTGTACGATAATCACCTTTAGCTTTATAACCATTATAGGTACGAGCATTGGTTGTGACATCGTAATGATTTGCTTTAATAACACCATCTAAATAATAGCCATCGTCTAATAACCAAGTAATATAACCACCCACACCATAACTATTAACATGACCACCTCCGCCTTGATTGAAGTCGATATCTGATCGACTATATGAGGCTAATCCACCTAGTATTAATTGACCATATTGAATATCAAGTACTTTGTCAGCACCAACCATGACACCATTCATATCTTGGGTATAATCAGCAGCATTAGTGCCAGAGATGCGGTAACGATTATTAAGTGAACGTATCCATACGCCACCATTACCTTTTGTTTGACGTATTTCACCTAATCGGCCTCGTAATGTCATCAATTCACCATCCCAAACACTGGGAAGTACATTAGACATAGCCATTACTGCTTTAGTTGAATTAGAAGCTGTAGGTGCTGCACGAGTAGATAGTATCCAATCATCACCCTGTTGATTTAAGTAATAACGGTAGGCACCTAAATCAACAGCACCATTAACGAGTTGAAAAGAATTGCTAGCACTGCCATTGGCATGGATAAGGTGATAGCCTTCACTGGTTCTATTAATGTCTTTTCCTGTATCAGCAACAGCTACCTTAAACTGTCCAGTCACGGCATCTGTAATATTTAAGAAATCACCTGTCATACCTGCTACGCGCATATTAAATGTACCTGTGCCAGCAGCATTTCTAATATTCAATGTACCATAATTGTTATTGAAGCTAACAACACCATTATTGGTGAGGTTATCAATACTTGCAATACCGTTGTTGATTCCTGAGCTTGAGCCTCCACCTTGAGCAACATCATAGAAAACAGCTAATTGACTATTAGTACTTTGTAAATCAAGGTTTTCAACATAGACACCTTGGGTAGCAGTGGACATTTCTACTAGACCACTATTAACATCTAATCTGTAATAAGAGGTAGAACCATCATATAATTGTGCTATACCGCCTGTCACAGAAGTATCTTTAACAATACCTCCTTTATAAACAGTTAAAAAACCATTGGTTTGGATGGTTGTATTAATAGCAGTACTACGATCAGCAGGATCGCTATTTAACCTATTTACTATAAGCCAGCCATGATCTCCAATTACAGTGTTATCAGCAATACTGTTATGTAATAGATCTACTCTACCCCATGTACTTCCATCACTACTAAAGATTTTAGTATCATTAATTTTAGAATCAACTCGCCATAATACAGTACTTCCAGATATTCCTTCAGAAGCTGTTACATAAGCATAGCCACCATCTATAGTGAGGCCATCTACTTGAGAACCACCAATACTTACTTCACCACCTAAATTAACAGTAATATCTTTACCATAACTAGATGCAGGATTTTTAGAGCCATCTGCTCGAAAATAAAAAATTTGGGAAGCGTTAATGGTAATATCCGTTACTATTTGACCATTCCATGCATTGGCACTGTTGTAATTATTTAATTGTGTTTTGGCAGAGCTTGAAACATCAGTATATTGGCTTAAATCTAAGTCAGCATAGCTCGATTGAATACTGCAAACGCCTATTATCGAAGTTAAACACTGTACTAGTGCAAATTTTCTGTAAGACATATATTTCCATCTGTAATTAAAACATCATTTTCTATGTGGCAACCAGCGTCCGACCTTAAAGTTAGGATTAAGGTTACTGTTTATCAAATAATGTTGGGTAAATTAAGCTTATAAAACTAAAATAGAAATTTAAGTTTCTAAAAGAAAAGTTTTCCATGAAGGTATTAAGGGAACTTAAATTAGTAACAATATAATCACTGTATTATACTTTGGTATTAGATATTATATTTAATAGTATTGATAATAGATTTTGTTAATTAGATTAATAAAATTTAGCTATATTTCTATAAAAATTAGAAGCTTATAGAGTGTAAGTCTCAAGAATTTGAAATATAAGTTATTGGCTTCTTTGTGATATATTTCACACATTAAAAAGAAAATGTTAATTATATTATGAAGTCTTTAATAAAAAGATTATGGAATAGATAATCAACGTGGTTGAAAAGCGATAATAGCCATTCCAGCCATGGCTACTATAACACCTGCGATATCCCATATAGAAGGTTTTATGCCATCTACTCCCCACAACCAAAAAATAGCTACACTAATATAGACACCACCATAAGCAGCATAAATCCTACCAGATGCAGCATCATGTAATGTTAAAAGCCAAGCAAAGATAGCTAAACTAATAGCAGCAGGAATTAATAGCCATATTGAACCATTTTGTTTTAACCAAACATAAGGTAGGTAACAGCCAACTATTTCAGCAAATGCGGTTAAGATATAAAGGATAAGTGTTTTCAAATAAAGGCCTTAAATAAAATCACTGATTAAACGATAAATTAAACCTAAACCAAAAAGCACAAAAGCTACACCACAAATAAAATTAATTTTATTAAGACGTTTTTGATACCAATTGGCTACCCATCTAGTTGAAAACAAAGTGGCAACTAAATAGAACCATATTAGGCTTTCTATTACCACTAATATAAACATCAATAACAACGTATGGGGTGTTGCATGAGCAACAGCAACCGAGAAAATACTACCAAAATAAGCTAAAGCTTTTGGATTGGCAAGGTTGGTCATTAACCCTTTTATATAAAAACTATGTTGTTTAGTAGTATTTGTAGTAGTTATTTGGCTTTTATTAAAACAACTTCTAATAGCAGAAATACCTAGCCAAATTAAATAACTACCCCCTAGTAATAACAGTAATTTATAAATGATAGGTGTATGTTCAATAATAATACTTAAGCCACTAATAGCTAATAATGCCCAAATAGCAATGGCACTACAAACACCCAATATAGCTAAAATATAGCTCTTTTTATTATAGTTAGCAGCTATTTGGGAAATATAAACAAAATCAGGGCCAGGACTTGCTAAAGCTAAAAGATGGATAAAGAATATAGAAAGGAGTGACATATGCTTAATGCTAAGAAAATAGCTAATATATACTTAGGCTATTTAAAAGACAAAATAATTTTGAAAGTGAATAGGGTTTTAAGTTAAAGTATTACTAATATTGAGTATGTTTAGTAAGTTATAAAAATAATAAGTAGTACAGAAAGACATCTAGATTATTGTTAACTAAACTAAAGTTGATGTTTACAACAAATAGTTAGCATGAAAATATATCAAAACTTAAGATAAATATAAAAAAGAAAAGAGCGTTATGAATAGTATAAAAAAACAATTTATGTTTTATGTAGTTCAATTAATAAATAAGTATATGTTTGGCAAAGTAGGTGGATTGTTGGTTCTTATTTACCACACCAATGCGCTATGTTACTTATTTCTCATAATTTATGATCACTCCAAGTTTTTAAATTCTATCTTTCAGAAAAGAATATAAGATCATTTTTCTTATTTTAAGCCCAAATTTAATGAAACCATGTAAAGGAGGTATGACTAGTAATTGCTCTAACAAATCAGTCAATTCTAAAACAATAACAACTTGAGGTAATAAAAGATGGTACAAAATAACAATAATATAGCTATTGAAACTCCTGAACAGGAGAAGAAACGATTGCGTAAAGTAGCCACAGCTACTATTGTCGGTTCTATGCTTGAGTGGTATGACTTTTACCTATATGCAACTATGGCTGCATTAGTTTTTGGACAGGTATTTTTTGACACTGCTGACCCCAAGAGTGCAAGTTTAAAAGCCTTTGCTACCTTTGCTATTGGCTTTATTGCAAGACCTGTGGGTGGAATGTTATTTGGTCGTTATGGTGATCGTTTTGGTCGTAAAAAGATGCTTGTGGTTACCTTTATTCTTATGGGGGTTTGTACCACGGTCATTGGTCTTATTCCTACCTATGATAGTATTGGTGTTTGGGCACCTATCCTGTTAGTTTTCATTCGTTTTATACAAGGTTTAGGGGCTGGTGCTGAGTTAGCAGGTGCAGCTATTACTTCATATGAACATGCCTCTACTAAGAAAAGAGGTAGTCAAGGTGCTTGGCCTGCAATTGGATTGAATTTAGGTCTATTACTTTCCTCGTTGACTGTTTTTATATTAAGTTTATTTGGTGAAGAGTTCTTATTAAATGGTGGTTGGCGAATCCCTTTTATTCTTAGTTTTATATTAGTTTTTGTAGGGTTATGGGTGAGAAAAAGCTTACCTGAAACACCTGATTTCGACAAAATTGTACATGAGCATAAACGTGATAAAGCGCCATTTCATGATATTTTCAAATTTCATATGAAAGGGTTGTTAGTTGCTTTCTTCTTGGCACTAGGCTATAACGCGTTAAGTTATACCTTTAAAACATTCTCATTGGCTTATTTAGATCAGTATAAAGGAGTTACTGCTGATGTTACTTCTTTATCAATTACCCTTGCTAGTTTAGTTGCACTATTTACTATTCCCTGTTTTGGTTGGATGTGTGACAAATGGAGTAGCAAGAAAGTGATGATAGCAGGTGCAGCCATCACATTATTGTATATTTTACCTTTTATGTGGTTAATTGATACAGCAAATGAACATTACATTTATTTTGCATTGATTATTACTACAGGCTTCCTAACACCTATGATGTTTGCTGCCCAAGGTTCATTCTTAAGCAGACAGTTCCCTGTACAAGTGCGTTCTACAGGCATTGGTACAGGTAGAGAAATAGGAGGGGCGTTAGGTGGTTTAGCACCTTTATTAGCACTCTGGTTAGTAAAAGTATCACCTGATAATTCAACAATGGGTGTGATAATTATTTTATTTATCTCAGCTATTTTTGTGATCGTTTCAGGATTGTGTGATCAGGGAAGTAAATTTACAGATAATAAAAATTAATTAAATAAAATAGCCCCAGCTTTTGGGGCTATTTCTATATTGGAGAAATTAAGTATTACAATGGTAGTGCTTGCCTATGACGGTACTTACCATTTTTATAAATTTTATGGAGTTGTAGTTTATTGGCTACATCTTGAATAGATTGTGTATCTTCTATTAGATCAGAAAATTCCATATGTTTAACCATATTAACTAAGTTAAATGTCCAATAGAATGTCATTAATGGATTGATGAATAGTTCACAACCCAACATTTTTTTGCTGTATTGGGTGTCTCCAAAATTACCTGTTAATGCAGAGGCGATACAATGATTAGTAAGGCTAGGTTTTAAATTATTTGTATTTAAGTATTTTGTTAATGCAAGGTATTGTTTGCCTTCTTCCATGTCTTTGGTAAGAGAAAAAGAGCCTAAAAAACCATCATCTTTTATTAAAGTAGCAATGTTTTCTAAACAGTTATAATGACTAATGCCATGAATGTGGTCAACCCCAAAGCCTGTAGCTAAAAGAAATTTATTGGGAGCATTGGCTTTAAAGACTGCTACCATAGAATTAGCTTCTTCTGTAATAGTGCCTAAGCATTCTTCATCACCAAAAAGAATGCTATCTGTTCCTCCGTCAATTAGCAAAATAGTATCAATATCATACTCTGCTATTAGGTGGTTATAAGCTTTTCGTAATTGTTGAACACCTAGCTCATAAGAAAAAGCATAAATAGGTACAGATAGATTATGGGAATCCCATAGCCAACAGGCTAGTTGTCTTTCTGGAAAGAAGTCAAGTTCAGCAGAATCTTTAGTTACTTGGTAAGTTCCATTAAATACTTCATTGCTTTGACTTTTAATTAAATTGGTAAATGAAAAATTAGCCAACGTAACTTGTTTATTCAATGTTTTAGTTAGATATAAATAAAATGGTATGCCATGTACTACATCATAGCTACCTCCAGCTCCTGCGATAAGAAAGCGTTTTCCTTTTATAAGTTGATTGAAAAAGGGGATTTGCATAGTAACCTCGATTTTTAGTTAATTGTTCAGTACAACTTATTTAG
>JBEBWU010000009.1:0-14378 GCA_040391985.1 Entomomonas sp.
AGCAGGCGATGGTGAAGACTGTGTACAACTAATGACCTTACATAATGCCAAAGGGTTAGAGTTTCCTTTAGTATTTTTAACAGGCATGGAAGAAGGGCTATTCCCCCATCAACGCAATATAGAAGATATTGATCGTTTAGAAGAAGAACGTCGCCTAGCTTATGTAGGTATTACCCGTGCTATGCAACAGCTAGTATTAACCTATGCTGAAACCAGACGACTGCATGGTAATGAAACCTACAATAGAATCTCCCGTTTTGTTAGAGAAATCCCGACTGATTTACTACAAGAAGTGAGACTATCAGGCTCAGTTAGCCATCCATTTACTCAACAATCATCAAACCAAGATTCAACAGGCTTAAGCCTAGGGCAACGTGTACTACACCCCGTATTTGGAGAGGGTGTAATTCTCAATGCCGAAGGCTCAGGCGCACATACCCGCATTCAAGTAAAATTTGATAATGAAGGCAGTAAATGGCTGATTTTAGCGTTTGCCAAGTTGCAGGTTATATAAGGCTGTTTTATAAAATTTTTTTAGATACTATTTTTAGTAAATTTGTTCTTACAGCATTATCTTATACCTTTGCTATTTAGGGTTAAACCTAATCTGACAGTTGGTTAAGTGCCAATATCAGATATTTGCTTAGGTGAATGGGTAAACCTTCCTGAGCAACCAAGATCTTTAAGTATGAATTTTTAGATTTAAGAAAGTATGTACATTAGCTGAGAAGAATATATCGAAAGATTCGGTTTACAGGAGATACGACAATTGGCCATAAATAAAAACCAACACTTTGTCCCTCAAATGTTGTTAAAAAATTTTGCAACAACATTCAAATACATAAATATGTATACAATTAAGGATTGTAAATTAATAAAAAATATTTCATTTAGGAAGCAGTGTCAAAGTGACTATTTCTACGGTAAGGATCTGATTTTAGAAAATTTTTTTGGAGATATCGAAAATAAAACTGAACCAATTTTTCAAGATATAATTAAAAATCAAGTTATCAATGTTAAAGAAGTTCCATTAGAATATCAAAAATGTTCAACTGTACAAGATCTTAAAGAGTTTCTTAAAAGTAAACTAGATATTATTAATACTACAATCGAAACTGATGCTCCAATACAAGACTCTGTAAAAAATTTTATTGAAGAGTATTTAAAAGAACTAGAAGATAAATTCAAAAATTCAACTTTTTTCCCGCTTAAACTTCTTTATAACCCAGAAATTTTAAAAATATACACATTTACATCTTATCAAGCCATACGAACAGAAAAAATATTAGTTCAATCAAATGAGTTGATAAACTTATACTGTAATGCAGAAGCTATACCTGATGCTAAAAAAAATGATCTATTATATGAAGAGCTAAATAAAACTACATCTCTTACTAGGGAAGACTTTTCAAAGTTTCTCGATTCTATAATAGTTAAAACTGATATTCAGAGTCTTATTAAAGTTCTAGCTGATAAATTTATGAAAAATATTATGCTTTCAAGTGTCATACTTTTAAAAAATACAACAAACCAGAAGTTTATTCTAAGTGATAGCCCTGTCTTGCATATTCTTAAAAAAAATAAAGATAGCCAATCTTACGATCGCGTATATTTACTACCCATATCTCCAGAATTAATAATTTGTATTTATAATGAAGGCTCATTTTTTCTTAATGATAAAGGAAAAACATTTAAAGAAATAACCGATTTAAGCCATATAGTTGCACTTAATGGCATGCAATATATAAATGCTAATAATAATTTTTATTTCAATAAATGTGTTAATCAGCAACAAATCAAATTTATTATTGAAAAATATATAAGCATAAGAACATCCTATATGTATTTTAAATTTTTACCTGAAAAAGAGGCATATAGTTTACAAAAAGATTTCGTTTTTTTTATTGATGATAATGAAATTAAATTTAATGGTAAAAAGATTTGTGAAGATTTTTTGGAATAATATATATATTTTGTTAATACACAGTTCATATAAGGTAATCTTCACTTATTACTAGATAATATTAAGTCTGCTTTTTACTCTTAATTGACGGTTATATTTGATCATTCTTTACATCATAATACTGATAGATTGGATAACGACTAATTCAATCAATGAATATCCTAATTATATAAAGTTCGATAGTGAGCAAGATGAAACATGGCTTAATTATATTTTCCATATAAATTGCGATAGAAGCAGATAGGTAAAACTAGCTGTTATGCTCTATCACTTACCTAAGTAAGAATAAAATTATTTTTATATTTCCTTTATTTATCAATCATAAATAATCTTCACTTTTATTTTAGCTAATCCAATAAAAAACTTGCTCACCCTATTCGCTAGTCTTACAATGAAAAGGCTATAGCAAAATCTATAGTACGGGCTTGGCAGCCCGTTTCACATAGGCCGCAACTAGTAATTTAGTCTGCGCGTAGCGGTTCGTCTGTATTTTATGGCGGGCTGTGCACGGGACACTCTTCGGAGTGTGCCGATTTCCTATGTGGTCGGTCTGCCAACCTGTGCACAGTTCCGCCTCCCTACTTACTAATAAAAGGGAGGCTAACAAGGATACAGGAGCAGGCAATGACTAACCCCTCTAATTCTCCCCGTTTTATTCCCTTAAGTTCGGCCTCACAGGGTAATAGTGAAAATGTTTTATATTACGATGCTAATGCACCGATGGACGCTATTTATGAGTGCGCCAGTGCAAGGCTACAGGCGATTCTTAATCTACTAGATATATTGCATGATTTTAAAGGTTCATCACCTAATAATACGGCGGTGCTTTCAGTGGTCGCCAGCTATTTATTAAATGATGCTCATACGTTATTTGAAAGGTTAAGTTCAATAAGTTTGGAATATGAGAAAGAAGATAAATAAAAAAGACTAGCTAAAAATTAGCTTTCTTATAGTTATTTTCAATGGGTAATAAATAAATATCTTAAATTTATAAGATAAAAAACTTTTTAATTAATAGTTAATTATGTTTTGTATTAGCCATTAGTATAACCAAAGTCTTATAGAGAAGAGTTTGTTGTAAGCGTAAAAAAGTGATTGTTCTAAAATGGAGCTGAATTTAGAACGTAGTAAATAAAAACAATTAACGCTTTAACTTTATTTGGTTTGGCAAAATAAAACGTAACAGTGCCACACGGAAAAAGTTAGCCTAACAATTACAGAGGTTTACTATGGCTAGATACACAGGAACAAGAAATGATGATGATCTTGCTGGAACAGAAGGTAATGACCATTTTGCTTTAAAAGGAGGTGGTAACGATACTGTTAATGGTGGTAAAGGCAACGATACTATCGATTTACAAAGTTACACCTATTATGAAGACCCCCCTAATCCAACTAATGCCACCATTATTTTTAATCTGGGTGATGGACAAGACACTATTCATAACTGGTGGGCAGGGCCTGATACAGGAACAATTGTTTTTGGTGAGGGCATTACCCAAGATATGATTAGTTTTGAGATAGATAATGGCGAAGTGGTACTTAAAGTTGGTGATAATGGTGATCAAATAACATTTACTAATTTACTTTTTTATGATGATTATTTTAGAACGTTAGGTTTGCAGTTTGCTGATGGTACTTCTATCACAGATATGACAGATATTAATCCTTTTCTTCATATAGGAACAGAAGGTGATGATGCTATTACTGGCACAGATGGTGCTGACTACATTCTTGGGCATGGTGGGAATGATACTGTTTATGCAGGGTTAGGGAATGATACTATCAACCTAGGAGAAGGTAGCAGTACAGTCTATGCAGGGGATGGAGATAAAAAAATCAGAACTATTGGAGATGCAATTATCCATGTTGGTGATGGCTATCATGAAATAATGGTAGCTGGAGGTGGTGAAATTTATGCAGGTGATGGTGGCGGATACATTAGTTTAAGTGCTGGAGGATATGTAGAAGCTGGTGATGGTGGTTATCAAATTGATGTTAGTAGTGGTAATAATAGTACCATTATTTCAGGTAGTGGCGATGACTATGTAAGTCTTCATTCTGTAGAGAATAGTATTATCGACACTGGAGCAGGTAACGACTATATCTATATGTATGAAAATAATGTTAATAATATTAGCATCAATGCTGGTGCAGGGGACGACTATATTAGTATACGTGGCGGTCCTCCTTCAAGAAGCTCATCTTCAGAGGTTTCAGAAAATGGCACATTCTCTTCAACTATAATAGGTGGTACAGGAAATGACACCATAGATGTTAGTGGGGTTGGAACTTCATCACCCGATAGCGATGCAGAATTAGATTTCCACTTTAATTTAGGTGATGGTCAGGACACCATCATTGATGGTAGAAGCTCTTTTCAAGGAAATATCATCTTTGGTGAAGGCATCACAGCAGATATGATTAATGTTGAATATCTGTTTGATGAAGAAATCAACGACTATACGCTCGTTATTAAGGTAGGTGATAATGGAGATCAAATTACTTTTTCTCAATACTTAAGCCTATGGGGAGATAGTAATAGTAGCTACTCATTACACTTTCAAGATGGAACTGTTATCTCTGATGTTGCAGAGCTTATACCTTCACCTGTTATATACGGAACTGAGGGTGATGATGTTATTTATGGCACAGGTGTAAACGATACTGTTATTGCAGGTGCTGGAAATGACTATATAGTGAACTGGAAAGGGAATAATTATATAGATGCTGGTGAGGGAGATGACACTATTGAGTCAGGTAGTGGCACTATAATAGGTGGGAAAGGTAATGATGTTATTACTATAGATAATAGTTCTTCGCCTAATCAAGCATTTAACTATGTTTTCCAATTTGGTTTAGGTGATGGTCAAGACATTATTAATAATTATGGTCAGAGTCCTTCAGATAAAACCATTGTATTTGGTGAAGGTATCACTGCCGATATGGTAGATATTCAATATAACTTTGATTATGAAACGGGTAGTTATGATGTGGTTATTAAAGTGGGTGATGAGGGTGATCAAATAACATTATTTGAATATTTAGCACCATGGAATAATGGTGATAATAACGCCTATGCACTGCATTTTGAAGATGGCACAGTAATAGCAGATATCCGAGATTTAATCCAACCCTTAGAAATTATGGGAACAGCGGGTGATGATTATATTGAGGGAAGTTCTTTAAATGATATTGTTTTTGCTGGTGCTGGTAATGATACTATTTTTGAGCGTAATGGTTCGAACTATATAGATGCTGGTGAAGGTGATGATAATATCATCTCTGGTAGTGGCACTATTATTGGTGGACTGGGCAATGACAGTATCTCTTTAGAAATGGATACTTATAATAATCCGAACGCTACCCTTGATTTTGTAGTGCAATATAATTTGGGAGATGGTCAAGATACCATCAGTTATAACGCATATAACTATGATAATCAGACAGGACGTAATACAGCTGTTGAAGGAGATAAAATAATCAGGTTTGGAGAAGACATTACTTCTGATATGGTAACTATTACCAACGATGGAACAAATGTTATTTTACTGATAGGTGATCAAGGAGATCAGATAGTTTTAGAATATTACTTATCAAGCTTAGATTATAACGACCCTGTGCAATACCGTTTTGAGTTTGCTGATGGTACAGTGTGGCAAACCGAAGGTGTGTTAAGTCAGGACCCTGTTATTGTAATACCACCTGTAGATAGTTTGGCAAATAGTGCTGCTAGCTCTCTAGCAGATGCCAGTATCAACAATCAGACTGATAACTTGGTAAATGCTTTAGCCAGCTTTGCACCTGCATCAGCTGCTAATAGTTTGTTTGATGATAAACCATTAGATATTAATACAGCACTGTTAGCAGTCAGTGCTTAAACGTTTTAATTAAAAATGTATTAGGAAAAACAGCTACCAGTTTATTGTTGGTGGCTGTTTTTGGTCTTTATTATTTAATAATAAAATCGTTACGTTTTAAGCAAAAGTAATGGAGTCCAACGTTTTATCCCAAAAAAGGGCAAGTTTTTCTGCTTTAGCCAATACTTTTTTACGTGTGGTTGCTTTAATTTTTGTAAATTCATTAACTTGTAAAGACAGTTTTTGGCCTTTGAGATTATGTCGCCATGTTCCTACAGCCTTATCTCCGTCCACTATAACGGCCTCAACCCAACCAGCAGTGCGCCATACTTGTTTATGTAATTTAGTTGGAATTATCCATTCTTTATGTCGGTAGGATACAAATAATGGGTCAAATTTGCCGAGAAGCAGGACATTGCTATTAGAAGTTTCACTATCCAAGTCACCATGGGTGAAATACTCTCTGCCATCATAAGTGTGTGTGGTTAGCTTATCTTTAACAGTTTTTAGGCAGTGTTTGGCAACACTTTGTGGTAAGCCAGACCAATGACAGAAATCCATTAATGTAGCTGGGCCATAGTATTGAAAATAAAGAAGCATGGATTTTTCAAGATCTTTGGTGGCATTTTCTGTATCTTCAGACCAAGGCTCTATATCAAGCCGATTGCGGCCTATAAAGGTTTTAATATAGGGTTTTTCTGGTAAACCAAAAAAGATTCCACGCAAACAGCATAGAGCAATAAATATATATTCGAAATAGTCTTGTTCTGAGTAACGACCTTGCATTCGTTCCTCAATCATTGCTAATACAGTTGCTTTGGAAATAAGGTGGTTTTTGGAGCACTCATCAGCTATTTGTGCCATAAGGTAAGCAAAGTCATCAGAAAAACGCTTGTTGGCGTAGTTTTTATTGGAAATAACAGGTTCATATAGATTGCTGACTCTGTTCCAGTCTTCTTTAACATACATATGCAGGGTATGGCGTTGCCCCCAAAGGTTGATTATGTGGTGTTGGGAGTAAAGCTCGGCTAAATCTTGCATGGTAATATCAGCAGAGCAACGGTTCATAATAGAGATTTCAGCCCATTGCTGAAACTGTGATTGTATCCCTGCTAGCGCTTGAACACAGTTAAGCGGTTGTGTGAATGAGGTAGTAAGCCCATTTCTGGCTAATCGCTGTAATATTATTTCTTGTGCTGTTATCTCTTTCATGGTCTGCTCTCAAAAAATAATCTTGCTGCTTTTCCATATAGCATACCTTGATTATAACAGAATTATTTTTGGGTTAATTTGAGAAAAAAGAGAAATAAAAAAGGCTAGTAGTTACTAGCCTTTTATTGTTTGGATAAACAATTATTTTTTGAAGTTAGCTACTGCTTTTTTAATTTCTTCTTTAGCAGCGTTTGAGTCACCCCAACCTTCTAATTTAACCCATTTGCCTTTTTCTAGGTCTTTGTAGTGTTCGAAGAAGTGTTTAATTTGGTCTAGTAGTAACTGTGGTAAGTCTGAACACTCTTTAACATTGTTATAAAGAGGTGTTAATTTTTCGTGTGGAACAGCCACTAATTTAGCATCACCACCTGCTTCGTCAGTCATATTTAATACGCCAATAGGACGTGCACGAATAACAGAACCAACCGCTACTGGATAAGGAGTGATTACTAATACATCTAATGGGTCGCCATCATCTGCTAAAGTGTTAGGAATATAACCATAGTTAGCAGGATAGAACATTGGGGTAGCGATAAAACGATCTACAAATAAGGTGTCTGAATCTTTGTCGATTTCGTATTTGATAGGATCATGATTCGCTGGGATTTCAATAGCTACGTAGATATCATTAGGGATATCTTTACCTGCTGGGATGTCACTATAACTCATTAGGTTGCTCCAAGTTATCAATAAAGTTAGTTAATAATAAGGTTAATAAAAATAGCTTAACAATCCATTTGGTATGTATTCCAAGCGGTTTTGGTGGCAATTCTATCGTAAAATGCTTTAGCACGGTAATTATTCTCTGCAGTAATCCAGCGAATAAATGGCCAACCTTGTTGTTGGGCTTGTTGTTTAAGTGCTTGCATTAAAGTATCCACTACTTTTTTACCACGACAGTCAGGGTTTACAAATAGGTCATCTAAAAAGCCTACAGTAAAACCATTTAGGGGTGAAAGCATTTCACGGTAGTGGGCTAGGCCGACCAGTTTTCCCTCTAGTTCTGCTACTAGGGCAAACATTTTTTTATCTTTAATCCATTGCCATACAGTGGTTACTTTCTTTTCATCAAAGTCACGTTTGTAAAAGCTAATATAGCCTTTGTAAACATCAACCCATTGTTGATAGTCTTTTTCTTCTACGAATCGAATAGTTATCTCTGTCATTTTATTTTGCCTTGTTTATATCCAGTTGATAGGTATGCCAGATAGTTTTTTTAGATATCTTATCGTAAAATGCTTTTGCTCTATAATTATTTTCACCAGTATACCAGCGAATAAATAACCAGTTTTGTTGTTCACCAATTCTTTCTAAGCGTTGCATTAAGGCTTGGGCAACATTCGCCCCTCGATATTCTTTAGCAACAAAAAGGTCATCTAAAAAACCTGTTAAGCGTGCAAATAAGGAGTGGGGCATTTCACGGTAGTGGGCAAAGCCTATAAGTTGATTATTGGTTTCAGCAACAATGGCAGAGACCTTATCTGTCATTAACCAGTTCCATAGAATATCGCGATTTTGCTCTGAGTAGGTTTGTTGTTGAAAGGCTATATAGTTTTTATAGAGTTCTTGCCATTGTTGAAAATCTTCTGCTGTTATAGAGCGTATGGTGATTTGAGAATCTGTATCCATGATTGTGTTCTTATGTTATAGATTTAGTTGATAAGTATGCCAAATGGTTTTTCTAGCTATTTTGTCGTGGAATGCTTTAGCACGATAGTTGTTTTCGCGGGTTTTCCAACGAATAAATAACCAGTTTCTCTCTTTACCTAAACGTTTTAAATCTTCTATGAGTAAATCTGCTATACCTTTGCCTCGGTATTCTTCTACCACAAATAGGTCTTCTAAGTAGCCGGTTAATTTACCATTAAGTGGTGAGAATAGTTCTTGTGAATGGGTAAGGCCAACAAATTGTCCATCGACAATGGCAACAGAGCAAAACACTTTGTGTTGCATGAGCCATTGCCATAAAATGGTAATACTTTGTTGATCAAAAGTTCTACGACAGAAGGTGATATAGCCTGTATAGAGCTTCACCCATTGTTGATAATCTTCTGAGGTAATAGCTCTTACAGTAATGGTTGTCATAGCGTGCCTATTAGCGAATAGTAATGCCTTGTTCTGCCATAAATGCTTTAGCTTCTGGAATGGTGTATTCGCCAAAGTGGAAAATACTGGCCGCTAGTACTGCATCGGCTTTGCCATAAATAATACCATCAGCTAGATGCTGTAAATTACCCACTCCACCAGAAGCAATAACAGGTAATGAGATGGCTTCACTAATGGCACAGGTTACACCAAGGTCAAAACCATTTTTCATACCATCTTGGTCCATACTGGTGAGTAATATTTCACCAGCACCCAGTGCTTCCATTTTTCTTGCCCATTCTACCGCGTCTAACCCTGTAGGTTTACGGCCGCCATGGGTAAAGATTTCCCAACGAGGTTGTTCATCACCCGTTGAAACTTTTTTAGCGTCAATCGCTACCACAATACATTGTGAACCAAAGCGTTCGGCAGCTTCTTGAACAAACTCTGGGTTAAATACTGCAGCGGTGTTAATGGATACTTTATCTGCACCTGCATTAAGTAGGTTACGAATATCTTCTATGGTTCTTACTCCACCGCCTACGGTTAATGGAATAAATACTTCACTTGCCATTCTTTCTACAGTGTGTAGGGTTGTATTACGATTATCCACTGAGGCAGTAATATCTAAAAAGGTGATTTCATCTGCCCCTTGTTCGTTATAACGACGTGCGATTTCTACAGGGTCTCCTGCATCGCGGATGTTTTCAAACTTTACGCCTTTAACTACACGACCGTTATCAACATCTAAACAAGGGATAATACGTTTTGCCAGTGCCATATCAACTCCAGATATTATTTTTTAGCTTTGTAGTTATCGCAAAGTCTTTGGGCTTCGCCTAAGTCTAAGGTATTTTCGTAAATAGCACGGCCAGTGATAACACCTGTGATATTAGGTTGGTTAGCATCTAATAATGTTTGAATATCATCAATAGTATGGATGCCACCTGATGCAATAATAGGAATTGAGGTGGAAGCTGCTAATGCAGCAGTATGTTCCACATTACAACCCTGTAACATGCCATCGCGGCTAATATCGGTATAAACAATAGCTGATACACCATAGTCTTCAAAACGTTTAGCAATATCTTCTACACGGTGTGAACTAATTTCTGCCCAACCATCAGTAGCTACCATGCCTTCCATCGCATCAATACCAACAATAATTTTGTCTGGAAAGTTGCTACAGGCTTCTTTAATAAAATGAGGGTCTTTTACTGCTTTAGTACCAATAATAACGTAGTTGACGCCTGTCATTAGGTATTGATCAATAGTTTCTAAAGAACGAATACCACCACCCACTTGAATAGGTAGGTCTGGGAATTTGTGAGCAATAGCCTGTACGATAGGGGCACTAACAGGTTTTCCTTCAAAAGCACCATTTAAATCTACTAGATGTAGTCGTTTACAGCCAGCTTCAACCCATTTTGCAGCAACTGCTACAGGGTCATCAGAAAAAACGGTAACATCGGTCATTTTACCTTGGCGTAATCTAACACATGCGCCATCTTTTAAATCAATAGCTGGAATAACTAACATATTTCACCTTCAGAGTAATTTAATGGGAAAGGGTAATAATTAGGCTTTACCAATAACCATCCCATGTAACGAAATTTTGTAATAGCTGTAGGCCATGTATATGGCTTTTTTCAGGGTGGAATTGCACAGCAAAACAAGAGCCCTTAGCTACTGCAGCAGCAAAATCTACACCGTAGTGAGTAGTACCTACTAGTTGTTGGTCGTTGGCTACCTTTGCGTAGTAGCTGTGTACAAAATAAAAACGACCTTGATTAGGTATTTCATGCCATAAAGGG
Source organism: Entomomonas sp. (assembly GCA_040391985.1). Lineage (GTDB taxonomy): Bacteria > Pseudomonadota > Gammaproteobacteria > Pseudomonadales > Pseudomonadaceae > Entomomonas. The sequence continues at coordinate 10,935 of JBEBWU010000009.1, forward strand.
TGATCTAAGCTTTGATTTACTTCATTCCAACCCATATGAGGAACTTTTAATCGTTCATCATTGGTTTCATGTAGGTCTTTACCAAAAAACTTAACTTCACCTGAAAAAAGCCCTATGCAGTCAACGCCATTATTCTCTTCACTGCTATCAAATAAAGCCTGCATACCAACGCAAATTCCTAGGAAAGGACGTGTACCACTAATTTCTTTCACTAGTTGGTCAAAACCTAGGCGACGAATCTCTGCCATACAGTCTCGAATAGCGCCAACACCAGGGAATACTATACGATCAGCTTCCCTAATAATATCAGCATCACTAGTTACTATGACACGCCCTGCACCAACATGTTCCAAAGCTTTTGCTACGGAATGGAGATTACCCATTCCATAGTCAATCACAGCCACTGTTTGCATTACAAGCACCCTTTAGTGGAAGGAATTACGTCAGCCATTCTTGGATCGTGTTCTATAGCCATACGAAGTGCACGACCAAAGGCTTTAAACACAGTTTCTATTTGGTGATGAGCATTGGCACCGCGTAAATTATCAATATGCAGTGTTACTTTGGCGTGGTTAACAAAGCCGTGGAAGAACTCTGAAAATAGCTCTACATCGAATTTGCCAACGGTATCCCTTGTATAAGGTATATGCATTTGCAAGCTAGGACGACCAGAGAAGTCGATCACAACTCGTGATAATGCTTCATCTAATGGAACATAAGCATGGCCATAACGACGAATGCCCTTTTTATCACCAATCGCTTTATTGACTGCTTCACCTAGGGTGATACCAATATCTTCAACACTATGGTGATCATCGATATGGATATCGCCATTACAGGTAATATCTAAGTCTACTAGACCATGCCGAGCTATTTGATCTAGCATGTGTTCAAGAAAAGGAATGCCAGTATCAAACTTGGCTTTGCCTGTACCGTCAAGGTTAACTGATACCATTATTTGTGTTTCTTTTGTATCACGTTTAACGGTTGCGCTACGTTCAACCATTGCTGCTCCAGTTAGTCGTATAAAATATTTATTATAACTAAATGTTAAAATAAATACGTTAGTTGGCTAAAAATTATAGAATAAAGAATTCAAGATACTATACTGTATAGCAAACCGCTTTAAAATGGAAAAAATTATGAAGGCTATTAAATATCTCAGTTTTTTTATCATAGGACTTGTTGTTCTAATTCTTCTGCTATTTTTTGGGTTGATTTTGTTCTTTAACCCTAATAATTACAAGGCTGAAATTCAGAACCTCGTTAAAGAAAAAGCTAATATGGAGCTTAAAATTGATGGGGATATTAGCTGGACATTTTATCCATGGTTAGGTATTTCTATCCAAAATACCAGTGCAGCTAGTGTAGAAAGCCCAGAAAAACCTTTTGCACAAGTTAAAGAGCTAGACCTTTCAGTAAAATTATTGCCTTTATTTAAAGGTCAAATCCAAATGAATGATGTCAATATTGACGGCCTCGTTGTTGATTTGGAAAAAGATGCTCAAGGCAAAACTAACTGGGATAAAGTAGGGCAAACTACAACAGCAGAAAATACACAGACTACTACTGATAAACCAACTGAAGAGCAACCAAAAGAGTCTACAGGTAATGGTAAAATTAATTTAGATGTGAATAGTATTACTATTAATAATACTAAAATCATTTATAAGGATTTAAAAGCGGGACAAGACTATACAATTAATGATGTGCATTTATCTACAGGGACTATCCGTATTGGTGAACCTGTAACAGTTAAATTAGGCGCTAATCTTAAGAGTGCACAACCTAAGTTATCTACCACTGTTAACTTACAAGGTCAGTTAGTTTATGATCTTGATGCACAGCGTTATGAAGTAAAAGGGCTTGATTTAGCAAGTAATATTTCAGGTGATATGTTTAATGGTAAAACAGCTAATTTCTCTGCTAAAGGTGACCTTGTTGCAGATTTAAAAGCTAATACGGCTGCTTGGAATAAACTTAGCCTAACCTTAGATGATTTAAAAATATCAGGTAGTATCAATGCTGCCAATATTACAGGCGATGTGCCAACAGTAAAAGGCGTGATAACAGCTGATACCTTTAACTTACGTAAAGTACTAACAGATATTGGTATAGCATTACCAGAAATGGCTGATAGTAAAGCATTAACCCAAGTTGGCTTCTCTACAAATCTTTCAGGTTCTACTAAAGCAGTTGCCTTAGATGATTTAAAAATTAAATTAGATAGCACAAACTTCACAGGTAATGTAGCTATTACAGATTTAGCAAAACAAGCGATTAAAGTTAAGTTAACAGGTGATGCTATTAATGTAGATAATTATTTAGCACCAGAAACTAAACAAACAGCGCAAAATACAAAAGCAACCACTACTACAACAGGTACAGGTAAAACAGTTACTGTTAACCAACCTGTTTGGAGTAATGACGCTATGTTTGACCCTAAAAGTTTACGTGGTTTAGACATCGATGCGGATTTAACTATCAACCAGTTAACAGTTAAAAAATTACCATGGCAAGGCTTTGGTGCGAAATTAACTGCTAAAAATGGTGTGATCAATTTACAAAATGTTGGAGGTAAATTATTTACTGGCTCTATTAATGTAAAAGGTTCAGTAAATGCTAGCTCCAATACGCCTCAAATTACATTACAGCCAACTATTAGCAATATCCCTATGGACAAGCTATTAGCTAGCCAAGATATGAAAGATATTCCTATTAGAGGTAATTTAAACTTTAATGGTAATATCCGTACTGCTGGTGTAAGCCAAGCAGCCTTAGTAAAAGGCCTAAATGGTACTGCTAACTTCGTGGTAAATGATGGTGCGCTAATTGGCGAAAACTTTGAATATCAAGTTTGCCGAGCGGTTGCTTTAGTGAGAAAGCAATCTTTAACTTCTCAATTTAACCGTACAGAAACTAAATTTAACCAATTAAAAGGATCAGTAAATATTACTAATGGTGTTGCTAGTAACCAAGACTTAGTTATCTCTATTGCTGGTTTTGAAACCAAAGGTAAGGGCACTTTCAATGTTCCTACCATGATGGTTGATTACCAAATTGCTTTAGCATTAAAAGGTGAGCAAGATGTTAGTGGTGACCCTGCATGTAAGGTAAATAAAGATGTGGCTGGTGTAGACTTCCCATTACTATGTAAGGGGTCTGTACTTGCTGGTGGTGGTCTATGCGGTATTGATACTGGTGCTATTGGTCAAATGGCCTTAGAAATTGGTAAAAATAAAGCTAAAGAAGAAGTGAATAAAGCTTTAGATAAAGAAAAAGAGAAATTAAATAAGAAGCTTGAAGAAAAATTAGGTGATAAAGCACCTAATGTGGAAGGGATTTTAAAAGGCATTCTGAAGAAGTGATAACTGCTGTATCCTTTGCTGAGAAGGTGCTTGCATGGTATGACCAACATGGTCGCAAGCACCTACCTTGGCAGCA
>JBEBWU010000010.1:0-14180 GCA_040391985.1 Entomomonas sp.
GTACGTACAGGAATCAATGATTACCTTACTCCAAAACGTGCACAGCCTCGCGATGCTATTGAGTTATGGGGTGATTATCAACAAGACGGGGGTAAACCATGAGTTTATCTGCCGATCAAACCAACGCTTTTAATACTAATAGCGGCTTTATGCCAGAACAGTTAGGGGTACTTATTTTAAGTGCACTGTTTGCCATTTTAATCGTGTGGTCTGTTTGGGCGATTAAAACCGCCTATGCAGGGTGGGTTTCCCAACAGCTTAGCCACAAAGAGTTTCTAATGGTGGTAGTGCGCTGCTCCGTCATTTATATCGTTTTGACCTTTCTCCTTCTTTCCTAACTTTTGACTTTAATACATTACCTTATAAGGAAATACTATGCACAAAACAACATTCAATAAATACATTGCTACTACTGCTACTACCAGTATTATTTCACCTAGTCTTTTTGCAGCAGGACTACCGCAAATGGAAGACCCTTCCCGAGGTCGTGGTAGTGGTATTTTACAAACCTTACAGAATTATGGTTACGACATCATTATGTTAGTAGCCTTGATCGTTATTGCCTGTATGTTTATTGGCGTTTGTTATCACGCTTATATGGTCTACGCCGAAATCCAATCAGGTAAAAAAACATGGGGCCAATTTGGATTAACTGTTGCCGTAGGGGCTATGTTACTAGTGCTTGGTGTATGGCTACTGACAGAAGGCACAGGGGTTCTCTGATAAATAGGTAACAAAATGGAAGAATATTTATTAGAGGATGGTACGGTTAACTTCCTACCTAATCGTTTAAATCGTCAACCCATAGTTGTTAAAGGATTAACCGCTAATGAGCTATGGCTAACTGTGGGTATCACAAGTGTTATTGGCTTAATACTGGGTATTGGAATAGCTATTATTACAGGACAAGTAGGAATGGCTCCTACGACAGTATTAGTCAGTATTGCTTTAGGCGTTTTTGCAGGCGGTAGTTTGCTTCGTCGTAAAAAACGAGGTCGCCCTGAAACATGGTTATATCGTCATATCCAGTGGATACTTGCTCTCCACTATCCTTCATTAGGAGCGTTATTAGGAGCTGGTGTATTGATTACTCAATCTTGTTGGTGGGAAGTCAAACGTAGCCAAGTATCACGTCCTGCCACTAAAAAACGTAAACCTGCTAATCCTGGCAAGAATCGTCGTAAGGAAAAATCACATGAGTCGCTTTAAAAATGAAGTTAGCCATCTGCAGTCGCATGTCACAACGTTACGACTAGCAGTAATAGCTATTTTACTGATTACCCTGTTTATGGGATTTGGTTGGTTACGTGCGCCTAAAAACTTAACCATTCATGTGCCACCTGATCTACGTTCAGGAAGCACAAGACTATGGTGGGATATTCCACCTGAATCAGTGTATACCTTTGGGTTTTATATCTTTCAGCAATTAAATCGTTGGCCAACTGATGGTGAAATAGATTATTCACGAAATATTTATGCCCTTTCTGCTTATTTAACCCCTAGTTGTCATGCTTACTTAAAAGATGAATATCGGATGCGCTATGACACAGGTGAATTACGTAAACGAGTACGGGGTATTTATGAAATTCCTGGCCGTGGTTACGGTGATAATCCCACTGAACGGGTTAAACAACTGTCTAGGGATGAATGGTTAGTGACATTAGATATAGCAGCCGATGAATACTTTGGCGCTGAACAAGTTAAACGGGCTTTAGTACGTTATCCATTAAAAGTAGTACGGATGGATATTGATCCTGAAAAAAATCCTTTTGGACTTGGCTTAGATTGTTATAGCGGCACGCCACAGCGTATTGAAATAACTACTAGCACACCCACTCACAATGCATTAACTCACAATGGGGATACTACTCCATGATAAAACAGATAAAACCTATTTTTTATACCGCTAATTATCACCATTTATTAGTCAAGGTCTCAATATTAGGGATACTAGTATTGATGTTTTCTTTGGCTAATACTGCTTATGCCATTGAATTAGTAAAATGGCAAAGATTACCTCTAGCAATTCCTTTACATGTAGGTCATGAACGGGTAATTTTCGTGAATCGTAATGTTCGGGTAGGTGTACCTAGCTCGATTCGAGATAAATTACGGGTGCAATCCACAGGGGGCAGTATTTATTTATTAGCCCATGAGCCTATTCCACCTACACGTATTCAGTTACAAGATGCAGAAACAGGTATGCTTATTCTGTTAGACATTGCCGCCACAACGGCTGATAAACAAGAAGCCATATTGGAACCTGTGCAGATTATTGAGGGCGATAATACACCTGTTAAATATGGTGCTGCTAATAGTAGCGATACAGCAGCTACAAAGTCAAAGATAAATACTGCATCAGGCAAAATAACAGAAACACCTATTCCTGTCATATTAACACGTTATGCTGCACAAAATCTCTACGCACCACTACGTACAATTGAACCTGTAGCAGGGATTAGTCGAGTAAATATCCGTCGTGAACTTGATTTAGGTTTATTGTTTCCTTTATTACCTGTTAAGGCACACTTATTAGCAGCGTGGCGATTAGAAGATTATTGGGTATCAGCAGTGTACCTCAAAAACACAAGCTCAGAAATAATTATGCTTGATCCAAGGCGCTTACAAGGTAATTTTATAGCTGCTACCTTTCAACATCCTTATTTAGGTATAGCTGGAGAGGCTAGTGATACGACTATAGTGTATTTAATAACACGTCAGCATGGTTTAGCAGAAGCTTTATTACCCAATATCAACCAAATTAATGCCCAAACTAACTCAGGAGGTCACCATGAAAAGTAATGGCCTTTTAAAATGGTTAATGATTCCTGTATTATTAATTGTTCTGCTTGTGGTCATTAAAGCCTTATCAGGTAAAAGCAATGATCAAGGATTTGATGATACACCCAAACTCACTGCCGAAGAAATGAAAGCACTAGGGATTGAAGGTGATACCCCTAGAGACACCTTAGCTACCCTAGTAGGTCAGGTAAAACAATTAAGAACGGAGCTACAGGATACTCGGCTTAACTATCAGTCACAAAAAACAGAAAATGAGCGATTACGTGCCAGAGAAGCCAATATTGATCAACGGATTAATACGGCGCTTAAAACAGAACGTGACCGTCTACAACAAGAGCGTGAGCGTAATAACAAAGAGCAACAACAAACCAGTAATATGCTCAGTCAATTGCAAAAACGTTTAGAGGGAATGAGTAATCGAGTAGAACTACCTGTTGGATTGGGGCTAGAGGATAGTAAACAAACCGTACCTGAAACACTAGAATGGATAGATCCATTAGATACTAAGCCAGATCCTAAAAATAAAAATGGCGGTGCTTTTGGTTTAAGTAGTGGTTTTGCTACGAGCTTTCGTTCAGACCCAACGGATAAAAGCCTTCATGCAGGAGAAAAGATTCGTCATGAAAACTATGCTGATAAAGTAACTAGCGTAACCCCCATTTATACCATCCCCGCTAATTCCACATTAATGGGATCAGTCGCAATGACTGCACTGATCGGTCGCGTACCTATTGATGGTACAGTTAATGATCCTTATCCTTTCAAAATATTAGTAGGGCCAGATAATTTAACCGCTAATGGCATAGATATTCCTGATGTCACGGGTGCTGTCATTAGTGGCACAGCATCAGGAGATTGGACACTATCCTGTGTACGTGGACAAATTTACTCGATTACCTTTGTATTTAATGATGGCACTGTAAGAACAGTACCGAAACCTAGTACAGGGGAAAGTAATAGCAATAATAACCGTAATACTACTAATGGTGGACTGGGATGGATTAGTGATTCATATGGTATCCCCTGTATAGCGGGAGAACGTCGCAGTAATGCTGCTGAGTATATTGGCAATCAATCATTAATTACCGCAGCAGGTGCAGGCGTAGCCTATTTATTAAAAGAGGATAATAACACCAACTACTCTAATAGTGGCGATGTAACAACAGGGATGGATGCTGTGGGACAAATCTTACAAGGTGGCGTAAAGGATATTTCTACTTGGATGAATAAACTCTATGGACAAGCCTTTGCTGCTGTCTATGTACAACCCAATGCCAAAGTTGCTGTACACCTCGAACAAGAAATCGCTATTGATTATGACACAAAGGGTCGTAAGGTCGATTATCATATAGGAGAAAGTTATGTCTCAAATTTGGATTAAAACAAAAACCTCTATATTGCTGTTTCTTAGTGTATTGGTTTTGGTAATAACAGGTTGCTCAACGGATAAAGATAAATTATTACCTCATGGTGATAAGACCATGTTGGATGTATGGGATCAAGGAACAGGGGGTTCTCTTCATAGTAATCAAACCAATAGACAACTAATGGATGCCCGACAAATATTACGTCGTCCTTTAGCTGAGCAAGATAGTTCTTTACTAGTAGAAGATCAGATTAGTTATACACGCTATGCTCAAAATGAAATCTACAGCCAGTTTAAACGTTTACCCAACCCAGACTTAGTGATGTATGTATTCCCTCATCTAGCAGGCACTGATCCTGTACCTGTGCCTGGTTATACAACGGTATTTCCACTTTATCAACGGGTACAATATGCCATGCCAGGCGAGCGGACGGAGCCTTACTAATGAAAGTAGTTAATAAATTATTAAGCTTAGCTAAATTCCAAGCAAATACTTCTGTAATAGAAGACAATAAGGATGCTTGGCAGCAACATATAGCACATTTAACAGCGCATGGTATTAATGAACCTAGTAGCCAACAATCACCGCCTAATCAAAAAGTACCCGTCACTTTATCTGATGAAGCACAGTTATACGAAGTAGGCCATTCTTTCGTAGATTTACTCCCTTGGGTAGAGTTTTTAACTGATCACAAAGCCATGTTACTGGATGATGGACAATCAGTAGCTGCCTTTTATGAGTTAATGCCCATTGGTACTGAGGGGCGTGAAGCCAGTTGGCTAAAAAAAGTACGTGATGCCTTAGAAAATGCTCTACAGGATAGTTTTGATGAGGAAGAAACCAATCCTTGGGTAATTCAGTTATACGCTCAAGATGAAACTTCATGGGATAACTATCTCAGCACTTTAAAAAACTATGTCCGTGATCGTGCTAAAGGTACGGCTTTTACAGAGGAGTATCTTCGTTTATTTGAAAAACACCTTTATGCTATCACTAAACAAGGTGGGCTGTTTGAGGATAATACAGTAACTAAGCTTCCTTGGAAAGGACAAACCCGTCGGGTACGGCTAGTGGTCTATCGTCGAGCAGTTAATGGTAGTTCACGGCGAGATAGGTTACCTGAATTAGCCTTAAATAGGGTCTGTGATCGATTAATAGGTGGGCTTGCTAATGCAGGGATAAAAACTAAACGCTTAGAAGCTGCTGCTATCTATAACTGGTTACTGCGTTGGTTTAATCCTAACCCTACTTATCTTGGTTCAGAGCAAATGGATAAAGAACGCTTTTACCAACTAGTCGCCTACCCTCCTGAAACAGTACAAGGTGAAATAGAATTAGCCAGTGGTACCGATTTTAGTCAACGCCTATTTTTTAGTAAACCACGCTCCGATGTAGAAAACGGTTTATGGTATTTTAATAACTGCCCACATCGGGTATTAGTATTAGATCGCTTACGCTCAGTTCCTGTGATTGGGCATATTACAGGGGAAACAAGCAAAGGGGGTGATGCCATAAATTCCTTATTTGACCAAATGCCCGAAGATACCACCCTTTGTATTACTATGGTGGTTACTCCCCAAGATACTTTGGAAGCCCATTTAAATTATCTAGCCAAAAAATCAGTCGGTGAAACCTTAGCTTCCGAGCAAACTAAAGACGATGTAGCCGATGCTCGTAAACTGATTGGTAGCTCTCATAAGCTTTATCGTAGCGCTGTGGCTTTTTACCTACGTGGCAAAGATCAAGCACAATTAGAGGCCCGAGAGCTAGCGTTGGCTAATGTGATGTTAGGTGCTGGATTACAGCCAGTACGAGAGGAAGATGAGGTCGCCCCATTAAATAGTTACCTACGTTGGCTACCTTGTGTTTATGACCCTAACAAGGATAAAAAGCAATGGTACACTCAACTGATGTTCGCACAACATATTGCCAATATTGCGCCCTTATGGGGACGCAATCAGGGTACTGACCATCCTGGTATCACTTTTTTTAATCGGGGTGGTGGTACCGTAACTTTTGATCCATTAAATAGATTAGATCGGCAGATGAATGCTCATCTCTTTCTATTTGGCCCAACAGGTTCTGGAAAGTCAGCTACTTTAAATAATATCTTAAGCCAAGTGGTCGCTATTTATCGACCACGCCTATTTATTGTGGAAGCAGGTAATTCATTTGGTTTATTTGGTGATTTGGCTAAACGTTTAGGACTTAGTGTTCATAAGGTAAGACTCGCCCCTGGCTCAGGCGTTAGTTTAGCCCCCTTTGCTGATGCGCGTCGTTTAGTGGAAACACCTTCTGAGGTACAAACCCTAGATATAGAAGCACTCGATGAAGAACAACAAGCTAAACAATCTACAGCCAGTGACAAAGAACAAGGTGGGGCTATTGAGGATGAACAGCGAGATGTATTGGGTGAGCTAGAGATCACAGCACGTCTGATGATTACAGGGGGCGAAGATAAAGAAGATGCACGTATGACACGGGCTGATCGCAGTATGATCAGACAATGTATTTTAGATGCAGCACAGCTTTGCGAAAAACAACAGCGTATGGTGTTAACCCAAGATGTTAGAGATGCTCTACGACAACGAGCCAAAGATAATACCCTACCAGAGGTACGGCGTAATCGTTTACTAGAAATGGCTGATGCCATGGATATGTTTTGCCAAGGTATTGATGGTGAGATGTTTAATAAGGAAGGTACCCCTTGGCCCGAAGCAGATATTACCATTGTTGATTTAGCGACCTTTGCCCGTGAGGGTTATAACGCACAACTCTCTATTGCTTATATCTCACTGATTAATACTGTCAATAATATTGCTGAACGTGATCAGTTTTTAGGACGTCCTATCGTTAATGTCACTGATGAGGGGCATATTATCACTAAAAATCCACTACTCTCTCCCTATATTGTGAAGATCACGAAGATGTGGCGCAAATTAGGCGCTTGGTTTTGGCTTGCTACGCAAAACTTAGATGATTTACCAAAAGCTGCCGAGCCGATGTTAAATATGATCGAATGGTGGATATGCTTAAATATGCCACCTGATGAGGTAGAGAAGATTGCCCGGTTTAGAGAATTAAATGATGCTCAGAAAGCATTAATGCTCTCCGCCCGAAAAGAGTCAGGTAAATTTACTGAAGGGGTTATTTTATCGAAATCAATGGAGGTACTCTTTAGAGCAGTTCCCCCTTCTCTTTACCTTGCCATGGCCATGACTGAACCCGAAGAAAAGAATGAGCGTTATCAGCTTATGCAACAGTACGGTATTACTGAATTAGAGGCTGCCATTAGGGTAGCCAATAAGATGGATACTCTGCGTGGTATCCATTAAGGATGGACTGTCACTTTGGTGACACCTGCCTGTCGCTGGCATTAATAGCGACTCCCAAGCTTGCCACATCCTGTAAGTAAGCGTCACCATTAGGTGATGGGTGCCATTATTGTTAATCATAAGATCAGTACCCCTGATTTTTACTATTGTACTAAAAACCCTATGGGAAGACATCTTCCTATAAGGATAGGTGTTACTCCCTGTTATTTTTTATTAAATGGAGAAGCACTATGTCAAAACAAAAAGCATTGCAACAGGATAAAGCTTATTCGCTACATCCTATTGCTAAAACTTTTTTATATATTGCTGGCTTTATTGTATTAGTACGCTGTGAGTTATGGATCAGTTTATCAGTCTTAATTATCGCAGCGCTAGTCTTGTTCCCAGCTATCCTAATTAAAAAAGCTAAATACTTTTTAAGAAAGGATAATCTAGAAACTATCACTAAACAGCTACAACACTGGTATGAGGATAATGTTAATGCTAAACCTAATAAACAAAAAACCACAATAACTTGTTGTTGTACTTGTCATAAATCTTCTAAAAAAAACGCTGTAGTTAATAAGGGCGTTATTCCACCTATTCTATCTGCAGAGATTTTTAAAGAAGAAACATTTGATGAGATTTGGCAAGACTGTTCAAATAATCCAAAACAAGAGATTGAGTTGGACAATTAATATCAAACCAAAATCCTAAGAGGAATCCTCCTCTTAGGAAAATCTCTACGACTTTGGTAAAATAATCAACTACGGCTTAACCGTATAAAATACTAAAACAATCTTAATCAATAAATAAAACCAATGGCAAAAACACATAAAAGTTATAAAACATTAATCCCTAAACACTTACATCCACAAGTGGAAAAGTTATTGGATTATTTAACTTATCATCCCTATGGCACACCTACAGAATGTCCTCATTGCTCTTCTAAAAAATTTCATAAACTGGGTAGAATACCTAGATTGCATGGAGATACCATTAACCCTCAATATCACTGCACTGACTGTCAAAGTAATTTTACTCAACTTACTAATACTATTTTCACTGGCACTTACTACTTAGAGCTTTGGGGTGAACTAGGAAAACTTTATTTAAGCGGTCTATCTCGTAAAATCATTTATACTAAATTAAGTATCTCAACAAATACTTGCTATCGATATACTAAAAAAATTAATGCTTTTATGCAGGAAAAATGTCCTGAACTTTATGAGTGGTGGCATACTCATCAATTCCGCAAAGATTTAACCTTCACTGCAAAGATAGAACAACAAGCCAATACTTTTTATGATTGGTTAGATCATTTAATTAATCATCGTGAATACAATTGCCCCCAGTGTGCTGGAAAAATGTATAAAAAAGACTATAAAACACCCTGGCCTCGTTTTGTTTGTTATCCTTGTAAAAAATTCTTTAATGCTTTAGATGGAACTTATTTTAGAGGAATGTTATATATCGAGTTATGGCCCAAAGTAGCTAAGCATCTCATAAAAGGTAGTACTGATACTGATATTTATCGTTTATACGGAATACAAACAAAAACTGTTAGTCTCTGGCGGAAACGCTTTACTGAACAAATGAAAGCATTAAATCTCATGGAATTAGTCCAATGGGTTGAGTGGCAATCAAAACGCCGTCTAGTTCAAACAAAGAAACATCGTTATACAGCAAAACAAAATATTCCTAAAAATAAACGACAAAAAGCCACACCTTAGAGTAGATATAGCTTTTATTATTTTATTTTGAAGTTGGACTTTCTATTGTTTTAAAAATTGGCTTAATAACACCTTGTATTGCATAGCATGCTTGGTTATTTTTACGCAGATAGAGCGTTCCATCAACTTTGGGTCCACAATCAGATACAGCATATGCATCTGCTAATAAATAATAAGGGGCTGCAGGTTTTTCTGCATATTCTGCTAGAGTAAAAAAAGGCGTTGCCAATCCAATAAGAATAATAAGTTTAAAAAAGAAACCTAATGTAGTCAGTTTTTTACGATACTTTGTAGAAAACTCACCAATAACACTATATACCATCAACCTAAGTAAGTGAGGTATCAGATGTATTAAGAATATAATGGATACCCCAAACACTATTGCATAGATAACAGCCATGATATTAGATGAATATTGCAAATACTGTGCTTCTATTTCAAATCGCTCATTGAATGCTTTATCTGCAAGGATTTTACCCACAGTGAATAAAATACCGAAACTAAATAATATTCTTTTCCACTTAAAAAAACTCTTTTTTATAGTATCAATGTTATGCCAAACATAAAATAACGTAGGTATATAAACCAGTGACCACATTAATACCATATTATGATCCATCACAGATTTCATAAAAGCAAATCCATATAACATGATTAATGTTGTATTAAATAATTCTTTTTTAGAAAAATAGACACTTTGTAACTTATTAAAAACCATATCCATAGTAGACACCTCTCTGATATACCATAATAATTTAACCAAAATCACACACCCTTTGTTATTTTTATTGTTATAGTGCTATTAAAGCTATCTAGTTAATTAATCGCTCTTGCTGGTAGCAGCTTTCTTTCTATTAATTGTTGTTTAATCTCTTCTATTTCTTCGCGTGTATCAGCTATTGCTAAAGGTAAAAAAGTACTTTGATTATTTTGCATATAATTTAACATATTCATTTTTAACATATTACTTATCTTTTGAATATGCCACTTTTTCTGTGTAACACTGTATTCAAGTACATACTTATTTTTCATTACAATCACCAATAGCAATGAGTGGGTAAGAATATTTACCTCTATAAAACTAATTAAGTAATTAAATGGATTAAACTGGCGATGTCTTTTCTAAACCGAAATGCAAGATAAGCTCCACTCATAATCCAAGTTACAACCGTCAGCATGCCTAATGCTCCACCGGGTGTTAATAAGAATCCAATGGAAGAAGCGATAAACACTATAATAAAAAATATCTCCATATTCACCTGTCCTATCTTGTTATTAACTTACTTTAGTTTACTGACACTAGAAGAATTTATCTAGGTCTTCCCGCTTTATAAATCATACATCCTCTATTTTCTATTTTTTATCGTTTTAAACCTTAAACTTCGCTTAAATCTTATAGCTAACTCAACCCTTTTATTAAAGGAATTACATCGCTATGAGATTATTTTTTTATTTATTTAGCTGCTGTTGTTATTTGTGGCCAACCATTGGTTATGCCACTCCGCCGATTGTAGTAATAGATCGGCATCATTCAGTTTATAACGTCCCTAGCAATGCTCGGGTTATCGAACTAGATATTATTAAACAACTTCAACAGGAGATCTTTGCTAACTTACCCAATGACCCAAAGCAGGCCGAACAAATGGCCAGATCACGTTTAACTACCTCAGAAGATCAATTAAAACAAACGATGCAAGTAGCCTTACAGAATGTAGTAGATGCCTGGTCTTTAGGTGTCACTAAAGTGCCTGCTGTAGTAATAGATAATTATGTGGTGTATGGCGAAGCAGACGTTAAGCAAGCGATTAGTCAGATTACAGCATATCAGGAGGAGAATAATGAAACAAGGAAGTAACTTGATGAGACATAGGTACAAAAGATCTCATTTAAATATGGTCATTCTTTCAATGTTATTGGGTGTATCTAGCACCGTTAACGCATTGGATAGTTCTACCGTAAATACTTCTGCTATCTCACCCGATTGTCTTGACTATAAGGTAACAGGTGTTTGTTATTGGTTACTCTGTGACTGGAAAAGTTGTAAGGTAGAAATTTCTGTCAGAGTAAAACATTATGTCCCTGATGCAGTAGTGACTAGCTATGTCTCCACAGGTAATAGTCCATGGGTGGAAACAGCAGCAATAGGAACACCTATTATAGGTGCTAAAAGTGGAGGTGATGCAGTTACTAGTCAAGCCAATGAGAATAATGTAGCTAGGTTTAACAATGTGGATGTGATTGGTCATCCTAACGCTATTTTTTTTAATAGTTTTGTCAGTCAATACGGCTTTAGTTGTGCAGGGGCTAGTTGGCCTTATAAAGCTTACTTTGTGTCTACTCTAGATACTCTAGGTTGGCGTTATAACATTCCTGAATTAGTTTATCCCGAAGCATTAGTACCTGGTATGCGTGAAGTAGGTTCTCGGCTAGGAATGAATTTGTGGGGTAATATTTACCCGCGTGGTGGTTTTAGTCATCAGGTAGATGGTTATAAATCAGCAGCAGTAGCTGCTCAACGGGCTGGTGATATTGTTACCCGTACAGGACAACCACATGTTTATACAGCTATGGTTAAAAGCCCAAAAGATAATTATTGGCCTGCAGGTGCATTAAAAGAAGGGGATGCATCCACAGGTAAGTGGCAGGAACTAACGCCTACTCTCTCGCAGACTTGTAAGGTCTTTCCAGATTCTCAACTACAACATACTCAAGCTCAAGATGAGGGTTATGCGTGGACATTATGGCGACCCTATAGTTGTTGCCAACGTCGTGGTGAGATTTTTTTAGGTACCGTGAGTTACGAATAGTTGAATAGGTTAAAAGATTAATAGGTAAAAATATAATGAAACCCGATTTTAAGTTAAAAAAACACTGGTTAGCAATAATAGTAAGTTTAATTTTGGCACTTGGTAATACTCCTGTCGCAGTTGCTCAAATGCAAACCGAAGTAAATCAGGATGGTGTTAATGTCAGTGGTGCAGTAATTGATGATTATGTGCTCTACAACATTGGGGGTGGCCGTGCTGTTTCTATGTCTCGTTTATCCCATATGCAAAGTATTGCTGTAGGTCTAGGTTGGAATAGTAATTTAATCTGTGGGGATATGAGTTTAGAAACCACCTTACAAAACCAGTTAAATGGCGTTACTAATGGTTTTCAGAATATTATGAGTGATGTGATTAATAATGCTACTAGTGCGGTAGCTTCTTTACCCGCTTTAATCTTACAACGTGCAGACCCTGCCCTTTATAACTTACTCACTAATGGTATTTTACAGGCACGTTTAGACTATGATCGCTCGAAAAATACGTGCCGAGCCATGGCTGAGAAGATGGCTGATCTGGCAGGTGGACAGATGGGTTGGGATCAATTAGCAGAGGGAATGGCTTTAAAAACAGCAGTAAATAATAATCAGGATGCTGTATCTGCTATTGAGCAGGCAGAGGGTAATCGTGGTAATAATGGTGTACCTTGGGTAGGTGGTAACAATGCAGGAGGACGTGGACAGGACCCTATTCGGGTGGTCAGTGATGTAACTCAAGCAGGTTATAATCTATTGAGTGGTCGTAGCGTGGGAACATCAGGTGGTATTAATCAAAATGAATGCACTCATAATTTAGTCTGCCAGACATGGAAATCACCCGAAGAAGCGGCCCAATTTGCTGTTCGAGTATTAGGAGAACAAGCTCATCAAACTTGTGAGGGTTGTACTAAAACTGAAACAACAGCAGGGGTTGGTTTAACGGCACTTATACAAGAGGAGTATGAAGCTAAATTACAGGCTATTCAGGATTTAGTAACCGCTTCTAAACCAATAACTACAGAAAATCTTCAAGTGGCTAGTAGTAACGCCCTACCTATTACTCGTGGTGTTATCGAAGCCCTCAGAAATGAACCTGATTTGGAGTTAATGACTACCCGTCTAGCTTCTGAGGTGGCCTTGGCCTCTGTCATGGAAAAAGCCTTGTTATTACAACGTACTTTATTAACAGGTAGTAAAGAACCAAATGTAGCGGCTAATGAATTAGCCCAAACGTCTCTTTCTAAAGAGAATGGTATTTTGGAGCAAGAGATTAATAACCTTAAAAATGAGTTAGAGCTACGCCAACAATTAGCCAATAATTCAGCGACTGCTATCTTAGAGCGTTATCGTAGTCGTTCTGAATCTTCTCGTACTATTTATCAAGGTGATCCTGAGCGTAATCGTTTAGATCAAATTCAAAAACCTCAAGAGACAGGTTCACGCGCCTTATGAAATCCTTACACACAGTTTGGTTATTTAATAAACGTATAGGCTGGACACTACTTTGGTTCTGCTTATTAGGATTAGTTGCTGCTTTGATTAATATAGTAGGTATTAGCATTACAGGAGATATTGAGCAATGGAATCGTTGGCTTAAAGCGCATGCCAGTATCTTTTTAACTTGGCGAATTATTTTATACCTGGTAGTGGCTTATGGTTGGTATTGGATGAGGCAACGGGTTATTGCTCGTGAAGAGAATGATATAAAAACAACTGCTAAGACACGGTTTATTCGTATTGAATTATCGGCAATAGCCACCTTAGTGTTACTAGAAGTTTGTCATTGGATGGCATAAGGAAATAATATGCTAACACTTTATACAACAGATTATTTGGAATATTACCTCACTTTGGTAGGTTGGATTGTCAGTAATGGAATCTGGAATGTCTTAGTCACATCGGGCATTTTTGCTTTACCGTTTATTGCGATGATTATTCAAGAGTGGTTAAAAGCCAGAGGTGAAGGGGCTGATGAAGGAAACAAAGGAGCACTTTCTGCAGCACGTGTAGAGAATCGGATTTGGGTAGCCATTGTGGTTATTTTATTTGCAGGAGTGCCTTTTATTGATATTAATATTGCCAGTATTAAGTATGATGAGTCACGTTCCAAACAATGTCAGGTATCCGTTGCACAACCTGAACAAACTAATTGGAATAAGTC
>JBEBWU010000011.1:0-13538 GCA_040391985.1 Entomomonas sp.
CAATACGTTTACGACCTTTAGCACGACGACGATTAAGAACTTGACGACCATTTTTAGTAGCCATACGAGCGCGAAAACCGTGTACACGTGCACGTTTTATATTACTTGGTTGAAATGTACGTTTCATATTAATGTTACCTTGTGTTCAAAAAAGGACACCTAATTTTAAAGAGCCAGCAATTTTATTTGAAGCTGAGCAGAAGGTCAAACAATAAATAACACTTTAATATAAAAAAGTTTATTTTACTCGTAATAAAATAATAAATATAAAAGATATATATATTTAAAAGATTATTTATATTGTTTATATTAGTTAACCTATAATCTGTTAATAACTTTATATAAGCATTGTTATATAATGATTATAGCCTTTTATAAAGATGTTTATATTATCTTATAAAGATGTGTTTTAGATGTAGTTTAGCTGTGGATAAATAGTGCTTTTATTCACAACTGATTTATCCACTATTTTATTTACACTTTTTAAAGGTAGTTTAAGCTTATTTATACACAGATTTACTTTATAACTATTTATTCTATTTTTAATAGTATTTAGCTGTGGATAACTTTTCTTAGAGCCGTTAGAATGTCTATTTATTTATCAGTTGGGCTATATTGTGTTATTAGATCTTTGGCAACAATGTATTAATATTTTAGGTGATGAATTACCAAGTCAACAATTTAATACTTGGATAAGACCATTGCAGGTTGATGTAAATAATGATGATTTAATTATTTATGCACCCAATCGTTTTGTATTAGATTGGGTGAATGAAAAGTATTTCGCTCGTTTACAAGAACTTATTGTTGAACGTTCAACTGATACACCACCTAATATAACACTAACTATAGGCAGTAAAAGTGCTGCTATTAATACTAAAACAGCTACTAATAAAACTGAGAAATTATCTGCTACTAGATCTACAAAAAAAATAGCTGAAAAAAGTAGTGTAGATATAAATAAAACAACTGATGATGAGATCAGTGAAGAACAAGTTGAAATAACAAAACTACATCATTCAAATTATTTAAATAAGCAATTTACCTTTGATAACTTTGTAGAAGGTAAATCTAATCAAATGGCTAGAGCAGCTGCTTGGCAAGTGGCTGATAATATGAAGCATGGTTATAATCCATTATTTCTTTATGGTGGAGTTGGTCTTGGTAAAACTCACTTAATGCATGCGGTTGGTAACTATATGTTGACCAAAAAACCTGATGCTAAGATAGTTTATTTACATTCAGAACGATTTGTAGCTGATATGGTAAAAGCTTTACAAATGAATGCTATTAATGATTTTAAAAAGTTTTATCGTTCTGTAGATGCCTTATTAATTGATGATATTCAATTTTTTGCTAATAAAGAACGTTCGCAAGAAGAGTTTTTCCATACTTTTAATGCTTTATTAGAAGGTGGTCAACAAATTATTTTAACCAGTGATCGTTACCCTAAAGAAATTGATGGTTTAGAAGAGCGGTTAAAGTCTCGTTTTGGCTGGGGACTAACAGTAGCAATAGAACCTCCTGAATTAGAGACCAGAGTAGCTATTTTAATGAAGAAAGCTGAGCAGGCTAAGATTGACCTTAACCAGCATGATGCTTTTTTTATAGCACAGCGTATACGCTCAAACGTGCGTGAATTAGAGGGTTCTTTAAAGCGGGTAATGGCTCATGCTCAGTTTACGGGTAAACCCATCACCATTGAGCTAATAAAGGAAGCGTTGAAGGATTTATTAGCTTTACAGGATAAATTAATAAGTATTGATAATATTCAACGTACAGTTGCTGAATATTATAAAATAAAAGTATCTGATTTGTTGTCTAAGCGTCGTTCTAGATCAGTTGCAAGGCCTCGACAAGTTGCTATGGCTTTGGCTAAAGAACTTACTAATCATAGTTTGCCTGAAATTGGTAATGCCTTTGGTGGTAAAGACCATACAACAGTACTACACGCTTGTCGTAAAATTGAAGAGCTTAAAAAGCTTGATGTAGATATTCTTGAAGATTATAAAAACTTACTTCGTACATTAACTACTTAATTGAAAACTATTAACTTGCGCGAATGGGCAAGAAAAGGCAAAATTAACTAGTTTAAATTGGCTTATGGAAAGTATAGGAATAACTAGGAAGTTTTGAGCAAATATTGATAGGGTTATAAACATGCATTTTAGTATTCAACGTGAACAGTTATTAACACCTTTACAGCTAGTGACAGGCGTTGTAGAGCGTCGTCATACATTACCTATACTTTCTAATGTGTTGTTAACAGTAGAAAATAATCAACTATCTTTATTAGGTACTGATTTAGAAGTTGAATTGATTGGTAGAGTTGCTTTAGAAAATGTTACTGAAGTAGGTGAAATTACTGTACCAGCTAAAAAATTAATGGATATCTGTCGTAGTTTACCTAGTGAATCTATGATTGATATTAAATTAGATGATCAAAAACTATTAATTAAAGCAGGACGTTCAAAGTTTACTTTGTCTACTTTACCTGCTAATGATTTTCCTACTGTAGAAGATGGTCCAACTTCTTTAACCTTTGAAGTTGAACAAAGTAAATTGCGTCGTATTATTGAGCATACTAGCTTTGCTATGGCTCAACAGGATGTGCGTTACTATTTAAATGGTATGTTATTAGAACTAACAGATACACATTTAAGAACAGTTACTACAGATGGTCATCGCATGGCTGTATGTTCTGTTCCTTTACAATTAAATGGTATTATTGCTGAAAAACAACAGATTATTTTACCTCGTAAAGCTATCTTAGAATTAGTAAAATTACTTACAGACCAAGAAGCGAATATATCTATTGTATTAGGTGAACATCATATTCGTGCAACTACGGGTCACTTTACATTCACTTCAAAATTAATTGATGGTAAATTTCCAGATTATGAAAGAGTGCTACCTAAAGGTAGCGATAAATTAGTAATAGCAGATCGTCAGTCATTAAAAGAATCATTTACCCGTGCTGCTATTTTATCTAATGAAAAATATCGTGGCATTCGTTTAAATCTTGAAAGTAACTTATTGAAAATACAAGCAAATAACCCTGAGCAAGAAGAAGCAGAAGAAGAAATTGCTGTAGATTATACAGGTGCTTCTTTAGAAATTGGTTTTAATGTAAGTTATTTACTAGATGTGTTAAGTGTAATTAGTACAGAAAAAGTGCGTATATTCTTAGCTGATTCAAATAGTAGTGCATTAATTCAAGAAGAAACTAATGATGATTCTTCTTATGTTGTAATGCCTATGCGTTTATAAGGTTAAATGTCAGTTATTCGTTTAGATGTTACTGGTTTACGTAATTTAGAGCCAGTAACACTTTCTCTTTCTCCCCGTGTAAATATTTTTTATGGTGATAATGGCAGTGGTAAAACATCTGTCTTAGAGGCTATTCATCTATTGGGATTAGCTCGTTCTTTTCGTAGTCATAAAATAAATACAGTTATTAATTATGATAAAAATGATTGTACTATTTTTGGTCAAGTAAAGCAGAATGAACATATTGTTCATCAATTAGGAATAAATCGTAATAAACAAAGTGAATTACAAATAAGAATAAATAATCAAAATATTCGTACAACAGTACAATTAGCAGATATTTTGCCCTTACAAATTATTAATCCCGATAGCTTTAGATTATTAGAAGGTTCACCTAAATTAAGAAGGCAATTTATAGATTGGGGCGTATTTCATGCTGAACAAAGATTTTTATCTGCTTGGCAACGAGTACAAAAATCTTTAAAACAAAGAAATTCTTGGTTAAGACAAGGTAGAAATAATTTAAAAGAATTAGAAGTTTGGAATCATGAATTTTGTCAGGCTAGTGAAGAAATAGACAATTATAGAAAAGCCTACATAGAAGAGCTTAGACCTATTTTTGATAAAATATTAATTGAATTATTAGATATTAAAAATTTTTCTTTAAGTTATTATCGTGGTTGGGATAAGGACAGCACTTTACAACAAATACTTATTAATAATTTAGAAAGAGATCAACAATTAGGACATACTCAAGCAGGCTCACAACGAGCTGATTTACGCTTAAAATTAGATGGTTATAATGCAGCTGATGTACTTTCTAGAGGACAACAGAAATTAGTAGTATGTGCTTTAAAAATAGCACAAGGTTATTTGATTAATAATTATAAAAAAGGACAAGTAATTTACCTAATCGATGATCTTGCATCTGAATTAGATGAACAACATAGAAAAGCGCTTTGTAAATTACTAGAAGATTTAGAATGCCAAATATTTATTACAGGTGTTGAAAAAGAACCTTTATTTAATATATGGAAAGAAAAAACCGAAATTGCTTTGTTTCACGTGAAACAAGGTAATATTCAATTAATGTAATAAGCTAATTGATCAACCTGTTTTAGAATAAAATTCTACCACTGAAATTCTTATATTATTTAGTAATCAAAACTCTTTATGTTCTCTAGTGAAATTATTTTTGTTTCACGTGAAACATTTCTGTATGAAATACCTCTTACACAATATCTAAATGTACTTTATGTTTAGGTGGTGTAAATACGCTATCTAATAAATCTAATTCATCTTGATTAAAGTTAATAGCGGTGGCTTGTGCATTTTCATGTACATGAATTTTATTAGAAGCTTTTGGAATAGCAATAACATTACCATTACGAATACACCAAGCTAATAATAATTGCGCGGTTGTACATTGTTTTATTTTAGCTATATCTTGCACAACTTTATTATTCATAAGGTCTTTTCTTAAAGAACCTCCTTGAGCAATAGGGCAGTAAGCCATAATAGGTATTTGATGGTCTTTACACCAAGGCATAAGATCATACTCAATACCCCTAGAACCTAAATGATATAAAACCTGATTAACAGAACAATTATTACCATTAGTAATTTGCCATAATTGTTTCATATCATCTGTATCGAAATTAGAAACTCCCCATCTTTTTATTTTTCCTTCTGTTTTAAGTTTTTCCATTGCTTCAACAGTTTCAGTAAGAGGAATTGAACCACGCCAGTGTAATAGATATAAATCTAAGTAATCAGTTTGTAGTCTTTTAAGTGAATTTTCACAAGCTTTAATAGCACTATTTTTACCTGCATTATGAGGATATACCTTAGAAACTAAAAATACTCTATTTCTAATATGCTTAATGGCTTTGCCTACTATTAATTCTGCTCCACCATTAGCATACATTTCTGCAGTATCTATAAGCGTCATACCTAATTCTACACCTAATTGTAGTGCACTAATTTCATCCACTTCTTTGGATGGATTTTCACCCATAAACCAGGTTCCTTGGCCTATGGCTGGAATTATTGTACCATCAGCTAGTTTTACTGATCTTTGAGTTCTGAATTCGCTCATTAAATAACTCCTGTTTTAGTGTTTCACGTGAAACATGTGTAGAAATTTTGTATGACTATAAAACTATATTTAATATTATAGCTATTTATTAATTACCACGATAAGTAGAATAACCATAAGGGCTAATTAATAGGGGTATATGATAATGTTTGGTACTTGTATCTGCTTTAAATATAACAGGTACTTCTGGGAAAAAAGTTTCAATATTATGTGCTTTAAACCATTTTTCTGTTTTAAAAGTAACTTTATAAATACCTTTTTTCATTGTTTCTTTGCTAGGAAATAATGCAGTTATTCTGCCATTATTATCAGTTATTCCTTTGTTTAATAACTTCCAGTTTTCACCATTTTTTTGCTCAAGTAAAACTTCAACATTAGAGGATGGTAAACCTGTTTGTAAGTTTAATACATGTACACTAAGAGGATTAGTTTCAGCCATAGCAGTTAAAGATAAACAGGTTAATATAAAACAATTCATTAAATATTTAATATTTTTCATATGAAATCCTTTGTTAAATAGATTGATAGAACTAGTTTGATTTTTTATAGTTATTATTACAATCACTACTAAGGTATAGCTTCTAGAGATGTTTCACGTGAAACAATAAAGATTAATGTTTCTCTATTAAATATTTCCAAAATCGTTTAGGCATATAATTTTTTTGTTGTCTAAGGTTAATTCTTTCTTTAATGGTTAATGCTTTAAAATATTTTTGCCACATGGTTTGAAATAATTCTTCATTATCAGCTAAAGCCTCTTTATTAAGTTTGCCATCATTAATATATTGCTCTATATCTAATGTGATTTCGATGGTAGTTTTTAAATTATAGTAATAACCATAGTTACGATTAATATCATAAATAATCCACTGTTGGTCAGCAAATCTGTTTTTAAAATGATTTATAGCTAAAGGTAAAGCATTATAAATAGGATTTATTACAGCAAAATAAATATCATCAATGGTTTTTTGAAAACGTACGAACTGTATTAAATGATGGCGTTCTTTACTTACTTTTTTTGCTAATTGAAATAAAGATAGAATATCATTATCAGCATAATTAAATTCTATAGCAGTAGGGCTATCCACCATTTTTTTGATAACATCAAATAATAATTTATCTGTACCTTTTAGTTCAGATAACCAACCATAGAGTAATAATTGAAAAGCTCTTTTAGAAAGTTTATTTTGTAATTTTTTCCAAACACGAGAAGACTTTTCTAAATCTGTAATAATAGTATAAGATTTTTCACAAAGGAGGGGTTCTAGATTACCAATGGCTAATAACTGTTCTGGATATTGTTTTAAACGATAAGCTTCAAACACTACAGTAAGTAGACCTTCAAAACTTTTATCATAAAAAAATACAATCATAACAATAGGTTATAGAATAAGAGAAAGTTGTTGTTGCTCAGTTTGAGCTGCACTTTTTTGACTATTAATAAGCATTTGTCTAATAGTAATAGGATTAATTGAGTAATTTGTAGACAGAGGTGAACCTAAACAATAAATAAAATACTGAGCACGTTTTAGAACTACACCTATTTTACGTAACTGTTCAAAATCTAATTTACTGTGCTTTCTAGCAATAATAATCAATTTAGCTGATTTAATACCTATACCTGGCACTCTTAATATTTCAGCATAATCAGCTTTGTTAATATCAATAGGAAAAAATTCAGGGTGTCGTAATGCCCAAGCTAATTTTGGGTCCATATCTAAGTCTAAATTAGCGGTATTACCATCTACTATTTCTTCTGCCTTAAACTGATAGAATCGCATTAACCAATCAGCTTGATAAAGTCTATTTTCACGTACTAAAGGAGCTGTTTTTAAAATAGGTAAACGGTTATCGTAGCTATTAACAGGTATAAAGCCAGAATAATAAACACGCTTCATGCTTTGTCGTTGATAGAGTAGGGAAGACAACTTTAATATATCCCTATCTGATTCATTAGAAGCACCAATAATCATTTGAGTACTTTGTCCAGCTGGAACAAAACGAGGTGCTTTACGAAACTTTTTTCTTTCTTCTTTATATTGAATCATACCTTGCTGAATATAATGCATAGGCTTATAAACGCTCTGATGGTCTTTTTCAGGTGCTAATAACTTAAGACTATGTTCTGAGGGTATTTCAATATTTACGCTTAAACGATCAGCATATAGGCCTGCTTCATACACTAATTCCTGACTAGCACCAGGAATACTTTTCATATGAATATAGCCATTATAACGATAAGTAGTACGTAGTTCTTTAATAACCCGTACCATACGTTCCATCGTATAGTCAGCACTTTTTACAATGCCTGAACTTAAAAAGAGCCCTTCGATATAATTTCTTCGGTAAAATTCAATTGTTAATTCAGCCAATTCCTTAACAGTAAAAGAAGCTCTTTCAATATCATTACTTCTACGATTAATACAATAAGCACAATCATAAATACAAACGTTAGTGAATAAAATTTTAAGCAAAGAAACACAACGACCATCTTCAGTATAAGTATGGCAAATTCCCCAACCAGAGGTATTACCAATAGCCCCGTCCTTGCGGCCTCTAGTTATACCACTAGAGGAACAAGATACATCGTATTTAGCTGATTCAGCTAATACCTCAAGTTTTTTAACAATAGTGTCTTTCATTAATTTAACTAAAAAATATAACAATAAAAGAAAAGTAAAACTAAACTGCAATGACGAGTTAATAATAAAAATATAAAGGTAAAGTGATAATAAAAATGACTAAAAATAGTCTAATAGTCTAAGTTTAAAAATTAAAGTAAAGGATGTAATTTTTATAATAAAAAATACCAACACAAGGCATAAGTCAACTATTTCAAATCATAATAAAATTTAAAAAATTAATTTTAGAATTTAACCTTAATTTTATATTAATTCTGATGATCTACGACTTAAGTATTACTTATAAATAATGTAAAATTTAGAAACAATTTTTTTATAAGGAAGTAATTATCATGTTTTTTATTTGGGGTACAGGCGGTGGTAGGTCTGATGAAGGCAATATAGGTATCCATCAATGTGAAGTGTGTAATAACCAAGCGCAATTCAATGCAGCTGTTTATTATAGATACTTTCATTTTTGGTATATCTTTAGCTTCTTAACCTCCCGCCAATATGTTTATGAATGCAGTCATTGTTCTAATGGATATAGCATTAAAGCGGCAGAATTTAAGAAAAACTTTCCAAAAAATCATATTCCTTTTTTTAGGAAATTTAGTTGGTTAATCTGCCTAGTTATTATTGCTGTATTAATAGGAATGGCATCAATTTCATCTGGCCAACATCAAGCAGAAGTTGAATCATATATTGCATCACCAGCAGTGAATGATATTTATGTAGCTGATTTCGCGAAGATTGAAGACAGTGGCTATAACGATAAAACAAAAGCCTATGGTGCAATGAAATTGAATAGAGTAATAGCAGAAGGAACCTATTATTTTGCTATCTCAACACATGGCTATGAAAAGGAAAGAGGTATCCGTAAAGAATTAAGAGAACACTCCATAGTTTATGATGATAAAGATGGAATGGTGTTTACCAAAGAACAGTTAAAATCGTTAAAAGATAGAAAAATTATTACCGATATAATTCGATATTAATAAAAAACCATATAATAAAAGGGCAATATTAATAAAGCTTTTAGCTTTTTGTAGCACAAGATAGAACAACACTTTAGCAATAAAAAATGCTATAATAACTCGGTTTTGAATATATAAATTAAGGACTATGCAGTTTCACGTGAAACACATAGTCCTTAATCATTAATATGAGTTATTAGG
Organism: Entomomonas sp.; assembly: GCA_040391985.1. Taxonomy (GTDB): domain Bacteria; phylum Pseudomonadota; class Gammaproteobacteria; order Pseudomonadales; family Pseudomonadaceae; genus Entomomonas. The sequence goes on from JBEBWU010000011.1 coordinate 9,168, forward strand.
AGCAATTTCATGACTGATAAACGCGAATATGATTCGTCCAGTATTAAAGTTCTAAAAGGATTAGATGCTGTACGTAAACGTCCTGGTATGTACATTGGTGATACCGATGACGGCACAGGGCTACATCATATGGTGTTTGAAGTAGTAGATAATGCAATTGACGAAGCTTTAGCAGGTTATTGTGACGATATCCATGTCACTATCCATGCAGATGAATCAATCACAGTATCTGACAATGGTCGTGGTATTCCTACCGATATGCATGAAGAAGGCGTATCTGCTGCTGAAGTTATTATGACAGTACTCCACGCAGGTGGTAAGTTTGATGATAATAGCTACAAAGTATCAGGTGGTCTACATGGTGTGGGTGTATCTGTTGTAAACGCCTTATCAGAAGAACTAATTCTAACTATTAATCGTGCAGGCAAAGTGTGGGAACAAACCTACTCACATGGTGTTCCACAAGGTCCATTGCATGAAATAGGTACAACAGATAAATCAGGTACCCAAGTTCATTTTAAACCTTCAGCAGAAACCTTCTCCAATATCCAATTTGTTTGGGATGTTTTAGCAAAACGTCTACGTGAACTATCTTTCCTAAACTCAGGGGTAGGTATCTACTTAAAAGATGAACGCACGGATAAAGAAGAACTCTTTAGATTTGAAGGTGGTCTTTGTGCATTCGTAGACTACCTTAATACCAATAAAACAACGGTTAACAACGTATTCCATTTTACTACCCAACGTGATGATGGTATCAGTGTAGAAGTAGCGTTACAATGGAATGATGGATTTAATGAGAACATCCTTTGTTTTACCAACAACATTCCACAACGTGATGGTGGTACTCATTTAGCAGGTTTCCGTTCAGCACTAACCCGTAACCTTAACAACTATATTGAACAAGAAGGTTTAGCTAAAAAATTCAAAATTAGTACTACAGGTGACGATGCTAGAGAAGGTTTAACTGCTATTATCTCAGTAAAAGTACCTGATCCTAAATTTAGCTCACAAACTAAAGACAAACTTGTTTCATCAGAAGTTAAAACAGCGGTAGAACAAGAAATGGGCAAATACTTTGCTGATTTCTTACTAGAGAATCCTAATGATGCAAAATCTGTTGTAGGTAAAATGATCGATGCCGCACGTGCCCGTGAAGCAGCTCGTAAAGCCCGTGAAATGACACGCCGTAAAGGTGCATTAGATATTGCAGGTTTACCTGGTAAACTAGCAGATTGCCAAGAAAAAGACCCTGCACTATCAGAACTGTACATAGTGGAAGGGGACTCGGCAGGTGGTTCTGCCAAACAAGGGCGTGATCGTAAAACACAAGCTATTCTGCCATTAAAAGGTAAAATCCTAAACGTAGAAAAAGCGCGTTTCGATAAAATGTTATCCTCACAAGAAGTAGGTACCTTAATTACTGCACTAGGCTGTGGTATTGGTCGTGAAGAATACAATATTGAAAAACTACGTTACCACAACATCATCATCATGACCGATGCTGACGTGGATGGTTCACATATCCGTACCTTACTACTCACGTTCTTCTTTAGACAAATGCCAGAGCTATTAGAGCGTGGCTATATCTATATTGCACAACCACCTTTATACAAAGTTAAAAAAGGCAAACAAGAGCAATATATTAAAGACGATGAAGCACTAGATGAATATGTAATCCAACTAGCATTAGAAAATGCTAGTCTACATGTTAACGAAAGTGCTCCAGCACTAGCAGGAGCACAACTAGAAAAATTGATTAACGATTATCGTCAGATAATGAAAACATTAAATCGTTTATCACGTATCTATCCAAAAGAACTAACCGAACACTTTATGTATATGCCTAGAGTGATGCCTGAAGATTTAAAAGATCAGCAAAAAATGCAAACCTTTGTTGATAACCTAAAGGCTCGCTTAATAGCAGATCAACAATCAGGCTTAGAATACATTGTAAAACTACGCTATGATGAAGAAAAAGTAGCATGGTTACCTGTTGTAGAAACAATCTCTCATGGCCGTATACATTACACACTATTTAACCGTGATTTCTTTGCAAGTAACGACTACAAATCAATGGTAACCTTAGGTGAACACCTAAATAGCTTACTTGAAGAAGGTGCTTATGTTAAACGTGGTGAACGTACAAAAGCAGTAACCACCTTTAAAGAAGCAATGGAATGGTTAAAAACAGAAGGCGGTAAACGTTACGATATACAACGCTATAAAGGACTAGGTGAAATGAACCCAGATCAACTCTGGGAAACAACCATGGACCCTAACACCCGTCGTATGTTACAAGTAACTATTGAAGATGCCATAGCAGCCGACCAAATTTTCAACACCCTAATGGGCGACCAAGTAGAGCCAAGAAGGGAGTTTATTGAAACTAATGCGTTGGCTGTGTCTAATTTGGATGTTTAATTAGTGTCTGTCGGTTCTCATAGAATATGAAACCGTTTCTCATAAGAGTGAAACGGTTTCTCATAAAAATGAAACCAAGTCCCAAATTATGGGATAATTATTTATTAAAGAAAAAAGCTACTTTTCAGTGAGTTTTTTATTTGTTTCTTTGATCTTCTAATAATTTTAATTCTGAGTTGCTAGAATAGGGAACCTTGGCTGAGGAAATTGTATTAGCAGCAGCCTCTAAATGTATATCTTGATCATCAAAGAAAATGTGTGGGCGGAAAGCTTTTAATACTTTTCCTTTATCTACGCCGCCAAGAAAAAAAGCTTCATCAACATATATACCCCAAGCTCTTAAAGTCTTTATAACTCGCATTTCTGAGGGACTATTTCTTGCTGTAACAAGTGCGATTCGTACAGGTGAAAAATCCCTTGTAATAGGTATTCTATCTTGTAATGCTGCTAATTTTCTTAATAAATTAGCATAAGGTCCATCGGATAGAGGTGTATCTTGCTTAGCATCTTCCGTTTTATGAAACTCTTCAATACCTTTAGTTTTATAAACCAGCTCAGATTCTTCAGAGAATAAAACTGCGTCACCATCGAACGCTATACGAACTTGGTCTTCAGGAATTGTTGGTGAGTCTTTAGGTGGTGGTTTTAAAACAGCAGCAGCACAAGTTTTAGAGTCGATTACTTTTTGTGCGTCTTCTGTGTTTGTTGTTAAAAAAAGATCTACATCGAAAGCTTCGAGATAATCTACAACAGTTTCACCAGCAGTAAAAGCGGATCTAGTAATATCAAGTTGATCATTTCTAATAGAGTATAAAACACGTAATCCTGTATCTGGACTGTTACGGGACATAATAATTACTTCTGTGAGAGGAGTTTCACCTTCTTTTTTAAATTTATTTAGATTAAGTAATGCTTTTACTAACGGGTATCCGGTTCCAGACTCTAAAGGTATTTGTTCATGGTTAAACATAAACTCTCGATATTTTTTTATAGCAATCTCTTTATCTTCTTTATATAAGTCATTGAATATTGAGTCTGACTCAGACATATCAAATAAAGCAGTTGCTGAGATACCTATTACTAAAGTGTTACTTAAATCAAGAGCCATGCAAATACCAATTACTTTGAAATATTAACGAGATATAAATCTTTCCAATATTTTTGCTGATGGATAACTGGACATAGAAGCAATTCCATTAGCTAATTCTATTGGATATAGTCCACATTCGAATTTATAAGAGATTAAGGATGGTAAAGTAGCTAAAATTCTCTCTAAACCTATTAAATCTTTTGCTGAAGGAGATTTTTGATCATTATTATATAAACCTACTGGTATGTTTAATACGAAATAGGTTGAAGGATCTGCTTTAACATAAAGTTTTTCTCCCCAGTTTGTCCTTTTTCCATAAGGAGTTTTTAGATTAGGTGTTCTATACACTTCTTTATGGACATATTCGTGACTTAAAACAGAGTAATTTAATGGCTCTTCTTTAGTTAAAGGAGAAGCAAATCTTGCAATAGTGCTAAGATGATCAACAAAAGTTCCTGATTTTTCTTGGCCTAATATGTATAAAGGTCGATTTTCTTTTTTTGTATATTCAAGAAATAACCTAATATTTGGTACTAATTTTGAATATTGACTGGAAAGAGATAAAGGCCCATCTTTAATAAATAATGTTTCGCTTATTAGAGTTTTATCTGTGAAATCCCAAAGTATTCTAATAGCTGAAAAAAGCATTAGGTGTTCCATTATCAGCATGTATTTAGAAGCTACTGCATCAGGGGCATTATCTTCATTCATATCCAGATGAAATCCAATCATGTCAGATAAAAATATTATTTTATTACAATGAGGGCATTTTGATTCATCTGTATCAAATGGTAATCCATCAGTAATTTCTTCTTTACAGTCAAGATGGGGGCATTCAAAACCAGGGCTTCTAATAG
>JBEBWU010000012.1:0-13020 GCA_040391985.1 Entomomonas sp.
GGCTTGAGTGCCACAGGTTGTTGAAGCAGTGAATATCCCTGTTATTGCTACTGGTGGTATAGCGAATGCGAACAGTGTAAAAGCTGCAATGACATTAGGTGCTTCAGGAGTACAAGTTGGCACCAGTTACTTACTATGCCCTGAAGCAAAAACCAACTTGCTGCATAGACAAGCAATCCTTTCAGATGAAATTAAGCATACTGCTATTACTAATATTTTTACAGGAAAACCTGCCCGAGCACTTATTAATAAAGCTATTCAAGAAATTGGGCCACTTAACCTTCTAGCACCCACTTTCCCCTATGCTACACCAGCAATGGCAGCACTAAGGCAAATAGCAGAATCGCAAGAAAGTAATGACTTCTCTCCACTTTGGGCAAGCCAAAACACCAGTGGTTGTAATATTATTCCTGCTGCTGAAATTACTAAACAATTAGCTAAAGGGATATAACTCATGTAGTTTAGTTGTTATATGTAAGCCTGCTAACTCTGTTAAATATTCATCCAGTGTTAGCAGCCCCATACTAGACATTGCACCTCTAGCTACTAGCTTATCAGCTAATAATTTGCGAGTAAGAGCAACTGAAGAGAGACAAGGGATATTTACACCATCATTAGCAGATGCAATAAGCTCCCAACATAATTTAAGTGGTTTTTGATTCTTATCTAATCCTGTAAGCTGAATATACATACCACTATTACCATCACCAAAACGTTCTAACATTAATGAATTTTTATGTAAAACTGTTGCATATTTTTGGGGCTTTCTAATTATTCCCCAACGAATAAGCCAAGAAAAAAGCCATGTACCATAATGAGTAAGCTTTAAACCCGTACCTGCTGAAAAAGTAACTGTATTCACTCCTTTATAATACTCAGGAAATAAACTTAAATCTGGCACTTCACATGCTGCCAGTGAGCGTTTACCAACAGGCGCTGAGAACTCATGTGTATATAAATCTTGCCAACCAAAACGATTTTGCCACATACCATCAATCCATTGTTTAACAGGCTTACCACAATAAGCTAACATTCCTTCAATGGTAGATTTTCCAGGTATCTTCTCAGAAGTACTAATACCTATTTCTATTATTCGTAGCTCTGAAAAAATAGGTAGTAACTCATTAATCACTGCACTGCTTAAGCCAGGTACAGAACTAGCGCCAGCACAAACTAATACATTTTGCTTTTGAGCTTGCTCATGCAATGTATTAATACCACACACAAACTCCCGACCATCGGCTAAATCAATATAATGCGTGTTTGCCTCAATAGCCGCTTCAGCCACAGCATAATTTTGTCCTTGAAAAGGGCCTGCTGTGGAGATTAATAAACTAATCTGTTGTTGCTTTAAAACATTAGCCAAATCTGATTGATTAGCATCTAGCTGTATCGCTTCTGCATTTATCTTCCCTGCAAACTGCTGTGCTTTTACTAAATTTCTACCTGCGATAATAAGCTGAATACCAGCTATTTTATGTAAATGCTGTGCTATGATTTGCCCAAAATTTCCATAACCACCTAAGATTAACACACGCATCCCATCGCTCCTCAGCTATCAAGCAATACTCGTCTTCCTTGTAAGCCACCCGTATGTATAAACACAATCCGAGTACCTTTTGCAATATGACCCGCCTGTACTTGCTGTTGTAAAAAAAATAATGTTTTTCCTGTATAAACAGGATCTAATGGTAAACCTGTTGTTTTTTCAACATCATTAATAAAATCTAATAGATCTGGATCTGCTTGTCCAAAACCTTTTCTATCTGCAGATTGTAATTGGTAATTAGCAATTTTAATAGGAATCTCATCCAACAAATCTTCAATTTGTTTATCTACACGATAACAATCCGGTACAGCCAGACAACCAACCACTTGATGCTTATTTTCTTTACCCCAGATAGTACCCACCAATGTACTGCCTGTACCCACACTTAAATAGATACTATCAAAGTCATCCCAACCAATCGTTGGTAATTGTTGCTTAATCATCTGAGGAATGATTTTACAGCCCTGTGCCCCTAAAAGGCCACCACCACCTTCAGGAACTAAATAATAGTCTGGGTAGTGTTCTGCCCACTCCTGCCAAAAAGCATCTTGATAACGACGTCGAAATTCACCATAACTCAGCCAATGTAAGGTCATTCCAAAATCTTGCAAATCAACAACTGTCGGTGTTTGTATAGGATTACCACGAATTAAGCCAACTGTGGCAAAACCTAACCTTTGCCCTGCTGCTGCTAAAGAATGTAAATGATTTGAGTGAGCACCACCAACACTCAATAATCCCTTTGCTTTTTGGTCGATTGCCTTATGTAAATGGTATTGAAGCTTAAACCATTTATTGCCTGAAATTAAATAATCTGTTTTATCTAATCGTAAAACGGCTAACTCAACACCTGCTTTATCAAAAACAGGTAAATTTAAGCGATTAAGTACAACTTTATCCGATATAAAAAACAATTTATCCATAAAAAACCATCACAAAATTTTGCTGATTATATAATAGCCAATTAATTCACAAACATTTATTATTTATTATATGCTTAATATAAATAAACTATTTCCTTGTATTTAGCAGTGTTCAACTCGCGCAAAAACGCTTATAGTATAAACATAAACTCATCCAGAACTCATTAATTAGGATAGATTATGAAAACCATCTACAGCATTCTTGTGATTATTGACCCTAAGCATGATAACAATTCCGTACTTACTCGCGCTAAAGAGTTTGCTAAGGTAATGAAAGCATCATTGCATTTACTCATATGTGATGAATCTAAGAAGAAAGCTGATTTATTAACTAGCCTAGTAAATGATTTACATGAAGAAGGTTTTCAAGCTACTTCAGAAATTGCTTGGTACAACAATTACCATAATACTATTGTGACTATTCAAAAAGCTCAGGGCTGTGGTCTGGTTATTAAAACACACTTAGCTGATAGTGCCTTAAAACGTGTCATTATTACGCCTGAAGATTGGAAACTATTACGTACCTGCCCTTGCCCTATTCTTATTGTTAATCAAGATAGATCTTGGTTAGGTCGCTCTGTATTAGCTGCTGTTGACTTGGGTAATCCTGATAAAAATCATATTGCACTACACGATGTAATAGTCAAACTAGCCAATACATTAACCCGTGTTGCAGAAGGCAATTTGCACCTAGTCAGTGTATATCCTTCGCCTATTTTCTCAGAGATTCATCCAGACTCTAATGTTCCTGGTATGACACCTGAAATCAAAGAAATATATACTTCAGCATGCAAAGCATTTGAAGATCAATACCCTGCTCTTACTAAAGAAAACATTCATCTTGCTGCTGGGGCGGCTGATATTATCATTCCACAAACAGCTAAAGATCTTGATGCTGCTGTCTGTGTAATTGGTACAGTTGCTCGTACTGGTATTTCTGGTGTATTAATTGGTAATACTGTGGAAGCTATTTTGGATGACTTAGATTGTGATATCTTAATTCTCAAACCTGATAGTATCAACGATCAATTAGAACAACTTATCAAACAAATTCACTACTAATTACTACTAAACAGGATAGTTTTTACTATCCTGTTACCTCCCTAACATAATACTAAACATAATGTATTAGTTGCACTTCTCTATCTAATTCACCATAATTTATTAAAACTACTCTTATTTGCAAGGCATACCACAATGAACATAAAACATAATATTCTTAACAGTATTATTATCACTATAGCAATGACTACCTCTGTTGCTTATGCAAACCCAAAAAGTTGTGATACTGCAGATATTATCCAAAAAATGGAACAACGATTAGACACTATTACAGATTATCGTGTAACCATTGAATCTGTTGTGAATGACCAAAAACCTGCGGAAATGACCTTATATGGCAAACGCCCAGATCTATTAAAAGCAGTTATGCAGCTTTCTGAAACAGACAAACTAACCATTGTATACGACAAAGAATACCAATGGATTGAAGAAGGGAATATGGTTTACCAAGTAAACTTAAGTAAGAGTGAGAGAAGAACAGCTGAGCGCCCTTTTGATACAGACTACTCACTAGCTGGTGGTTTATTGAGCGGTGAAGATTATGTTGGCACCATCAAAACCATGTTAACCATCTATGATTTAAAAGCTTCTTGCCAAGCTAATAGTATTACCTTAATTCACTGAATATACTAAAAGTCGCAATATCACTGCCCCTTTAGATGAATTTGTTAAGCAATTTGCTAAGACTTTAAAAAAAGCCACTATTAAAATAGATAAAAACAATTACTTGGTCACCAGTTATAATTTAGCAGGTACAGATAAATTTAAAGTTCTATTTAATAATTACGACTTTTCACCACTTACTGCAGAACAGTTAAGCTACAAAATACCTGAAGGAATAAAACCTATTGATATTACTCCAGGAGCACCTCAGTCTGAGCCAGTACCTGCAACAGATGGAGAAGCAAATTAGACAATAACTAAACTAGAAATTTCTTGACAGACTGGGTTAGCCCCTGTAACATTCGCTCCGTCCTTATTGGGGCTATAGCTCAGCTGGGAGAGCACTTGCATGGCATGCAAGGGGTCAGCGGTTCGATCCCGCTTAGCTCCACCAATTTATGCAACGTAGTTTGCTAGAAGGTTTTGTCCCCTTCGTCTAGTGGTTAGGACATCGCCCTTTCACGGCGGTAACAGGGGTTCGAGTCCCCTAGGGGACGCCATTTATGTAAATCTAGGCAGCTATTTATTAGCTGCCTTTTTTATTGCTGAAATTTTACTATGATTTCTTTTACTGTTACTCTTTTAGAATTTTTAGCAGTTTATTTTGGCTGGCTTTGTTTTCCAGTTACTATCCTTTGCATTTGGTTAATAAAAAAGCGTCGCTATAAAAAAACCAGTTTCATCATACTAATATTAAGTCTCTCTTTCTTTTGGGCTCATTATATTGAACCACAAATTATTCTGGTAAAAGAAAGAACCATTACAAAGCTGGGCTTTAATGCTGATATTATCTTAATTGCTGATTTGCACTTAGGCTATTATAAAGATCAGCATTATTTACAACGTGTAGTTGATAAAATTAATACCATTCCTGCTGATTATGTGGTGATAGCAGGAGATTTTTTATATAAAAGTGATGAGAAATATTATAAAACTCACTTTGCACCCTTAGCTAAAATAAATAAGCCAGTCTATGCAGTACGTGGCAACCATGACTATCGATATATTAAAAGAAACCTTCCTAAGGTTTTAGAAGCCTATAATGTTAAGATCATTGAAGATAAAATTATTGATTTAAACACTTACCAACTGGCAGGTCTAAAAGATCGAGTTGAATCTTTTGATGATACTGACTTTCTAAAAAAGGCAGCAAAGAATAAACCTATTTTAGTGATTGCTCATAATCCAGATAGTAGCGATAACCTAACTGCTTATAATGTACCCTTATTACTAACAGGACACACTCACTGTGGGCAAGTTCGTTTACCTTATAGTAATAAGCTTGTTGTTAAAACTAGTTATGGTTTAGTGTGTGGCTACTATGATGCTAGTATTACGGGTACATCTGTCTTTGTAACAACAGGTGTTGGTGAAAATAATTTACCATTACGGCTCTTTAATCCACCAACTATAGATGTTCTACACCTGCGCAATTAATCCTTTTTGCCAAAGAGATTTTTTACAGAACGAATACCAGATAAAAATCCCTCTTTAACTTTTGATGAGATATCTGTTAATTTATCAGCTAAAGCCACTTCCTCTTCTTCAACTTCTTCTACACGTTCAAGTGGTGGCCATCTTAAATAGATAGGCCCTGTATATAATCTAGTCGCTTGTTCAATAGCTGAAGGTAATTGTTGGCAAATCTTTTCTGAACGTGTATTAAATGGAAAATAACTAAATATTATCTTTTCATTTAATAAATTTATAATGTCTTGATAATTTGTTTTATCTTTATTCACTACCGCAATAATAGATAAGTGAGGTAACTCCCTTTTTACTTGGCTTAAAAATATTGTTTCATGATCCTCAAGGATATTAGTCCGCTCAAAGAAATAAATAACAGCTTTAACGATAGTCGTCTCTAATACTTTAATAGCTGCTTTTCTATCTTCTGCTCTGATAAATAAAGCCTTATCTTTATAATTAGCTTTTATTTCTTCAAACATTTCATCACTACTGCATTTAACTAACACAGGATTAGCTGAAGCAGGGATTGTTTTGGTTATAGTAATTTCTTTATCAAAATTTGGTGAATTTTGTTGTAGCTGTGCTGCGGCATTAGCCAAACTACCCGATTGTTCAAGATAAAGTTCTAAAGCGGCATTAACAAATTCCAATAGACGATTATCTTCAAAAGGCTTTTTAATCAGTTTAAAAACATCTCCTTTTTCTAAAGAGAGTTTAGCCTTACCAAAATCTAAAGGGCCTGCTAATAAAATTCTACTGGTATTAGGTGCTATTTTTTTCGCTTTTAGTAAAAAATCAACACCTGAAGTATTCATATTAGGTAAAGCTTGATCACTAATAACCAATGCTATTTTTTTCGTACTGATAATTTTAAATGCTTCTAATGGGTCTGTTACACAATAAACATCATATTGTGGTTTTAATATCGAACTTAGTGCATTCATTGCTTTAACATCAATATCAAATATAACTATTTTTAATTTTTGACTGCTTTCTATCTTAGCAAGAATTTCCTGAAGATTAGTATTGTCTTCAGTAATTTGCTCAGACTCTTTTTTACGTTTATGAAAATCAAAAACTTGTGAGGAACCTTGATCTGGTTGACTCATATATTAATACCTTCAATCTCATTTTTTAAGAAAATTGAACAATCCCTAAAAACAACTCAACTCTCTAATAATCACTTATAAATAATAGGAGGGTTATTGTAACCACTATATTAGTTCTAGCCAACTTTAGAGAAATAAATAAACAAAAGAAAAATCAAGCAAGTACATAAATAACACTTATCCAATAAATTATTTTAGACATTCATTGTGCTATATCAAGAGATTATAAAAATACAAATAAAAGGAAGATTATGCTTCAATCTCTGAAAGCTAATTGATTTAGTATCCACCTCTAACGAAGTGGATACTCACTTTATTACGCTTACCCTTCTAACTTTTTCTTAAGTAATTCATTTACTTGCTGAGGATTAGCTTTACCTTTAGAAGCTTTCATTGCTTGTCCCACAAAGAAACCAAACATTTTCTTACGCTTGTTTTCATCACCAGCACGATACTCTTCTACATCTTTAACAAGACCAGCTAGCATTTCATCTAAAATAGACTCAATAGCACCAGAGTCGGTAACTTGTTTTAATCCCTTAGCTTCAATTACTTGATCAGCAGTACCTTCTCCAGCAGCCATCGCTTCAAATACTGTTTTAGCAATCTTACCAGAAATAGTATTGTCCTTAATACGTACTAATAAACCACCTAGCAATTCAGCTGAAATAGGTGACTCTGTTATGTCTAAATTATCTTTATTCAATAAACTAGATAACTCTCCCATAACCCAGTTAGCTGCTAATTTAGCATCACCACAAATACTTTGTACTTGCTCGAAATAATCAGCTAACTCTCTACTTGCCGTTAGTACAGTGGCATCATAAACTGACAAAGCAAACTGTTGTTGTAAACGCTCACATTTTTGATTAGGTAACTCTGGTAACTGAGCACGAACCTCTTCAATAAGCTCATCATCTAATACGACAGGTAATAAGTCAGGATCAGGGAAATAACGGTAATCATTAGCCTCTTCCTTACTACGCATAGAACGTGTTTCATCTTTTGCAGGATCATAAAGACGGGTTTCTTGAACGATTTTACCACCATCTTCTAAAATTTCGATTTGGCGTTGAGCTTCGTAGTTAATAGCCCTTTCTACATTCCGGAAAGAGTTAACGTTCTTAATTTCACAACGGGTACCATACTCAGTTGCACCTTTAGGTCTAACTGATACGTTACAGTCACAGCGTAATGAGCCCTCTGCCATATTGCCATCACAGATATCTAAATAACGCACAAGTGCATGAATAGCCTTAGCATAAGCCACTGCCTCTTTAGCACTACGCATATCAGGCTCAGAAACAATTTCCAATAATGGTGTACCTGCACGGTTTAAATCAATGCCTGTCATTCCTTGAAAATCTTCATGTAAGCTTTTACCCGCATCTTCTTCTAAATGAGCACGGGTAACGCCTACTGATTTAACGGTACCATCTTCCAAGACTATTTCTAGATGCCCCTTACCAACAATAGGTAATTCAAACTGACTAATTTGATAACCTTTTGGTAAATCAGGATAAAAGTAATTTTTACGAGCGAACACACTGGTTTTACCAATATGAGCATCTATTGCTAAGCCAAATTTAACTGCCTTTCTTACTGCTTGCCCATTAAGAACAGGTAACACACCTGGCATACCTAAATCGATCAAGCTTGCTTGCGTATTAGGCTCAGCACCGAAGGTAGTACTACTACCTGAAAAAATCTTTGAATTAGTTGAAAGTTGAGCGTGAATTTCTAACCCAATCACCATTTCCCATTGCATCAGTTAAACTCCTTAGAAGCCAGTAGGGACTTGACGATGCCAGTCAGTCACTTGTTGATATTGATGGGCAATATTCAGTAAACGACCTTCTTCAAAATAAGGTGCTAATAATTGACCACCTACAGGTAAACCATCTGCAAAGCCAATAGGCATAGATAGCGCAGGTAGCCCTGCCAAGTTAGCAGTAATGGTATACACATCTTCCAAATATTGAGCCACTGGATCACCAGCCTTTTCACCTATTTTCCATGCTGGATTTGGTGTAGTAGGACTGAATATTACATCCACTTCATTAAAGGCTTGCATAAAATCATTTTTAATCAAACGGCGGATTTTTTGTGCTTGTAAATAGTAGGCATCATAATAACCTGCTGATAAGGCATAAGTACCTACCATAATACGACGCCTTACTTCAGCCCCAAAACCCTCTGTTCTTGAGCGAGTATACATGTCTTGCAAATCTTTTGGGTTTTCACAACGATAACCAAAACGCGCCCCATCAAAACGAGAAAGATTAGAAGAGGCTTCTGCAGGCGCAATTACATAATAGGCTGGAATAGCTTGCTCCATATTAGCAAGACTAATTTCTTTAACCACTGCACCTTGCTTTTCTAACTCTTTAACGGCAGTATCAACTAAACTAGCAATACGAGGATCTAACCCTGCACCAAAAAACTCTTTAGGCAAGCCTACTCTTAAGCCTGTTAATTTTTTATCTAAGTCTGCATAATAGTCTGGTACTGCTTCACTCATGCAAGTAGAGTCTTTAGGGTCAAAGCCAGCCATCGCTTGTAATAACAATGCACAATCTTCTGCTGTTCTTGCGATAGGGCCACCTTGATCAAGACTAGAAGCATAAGCAATCATTCCCCAACGAGAAACTCGACCATAAGTAGGTTTGATACCTGTTACCCCAGTTAAAGCTGCAGGCTGACGAATTGAACCACCTGTGTCTGTACCCGTAGTGGCAGGCACTAATCTAGCAGCTACTGCCACTGCAGAACCACCACTAGAACCACCTGGAACACGTGTAGTATCCCAAGGGTTTTTAACTGCACCATAGTAACTAGATTCATTAGATGAACCCATTGCAAATTCATCAAGGTTGGTTTTGCCTAAAGTAACACAACCTGCATTAATCAATTTTTGTACAACTGTTGCATTATAAGGTGCTAAAAAATTATCTAGCATTTTAGAGCCACAACTAGTACGCACACCCTCTGTACAAAATAAATCTTTATGAGCAATAGGTACGCCTAGTAACTCATGATATTTACCTTGTGCACGCCTTTCGTCTGCTGCTTTCGCTTGCTCAAGTGCTAGTTGTTCAGTCACTGTAATAAAACTGTTTAATTCAGGGTCTAACTGCTTAATTCTTTCTAATAAATAGCTAGTAATTTCTACAGAGCTAAACTCTTTGGCTATTAATGCCTTAGAAATATCTGACAAGGTTAATTGATGCATTACTATTTGCCTTAATTATTCAATAACTTTAGGTACAAGGTAGAGCCCATCGCTTACAGCAGGCGCTATTGTTTGATAATCGTCACGGTGATTTTCTTCTGTCACCATATCTGGGCGTAACCGCTGAGTTGCTTCTAATGGATGTGCTAATGGTTCCACTCCATCAGTATTGGCAGCCTGCATACGATCAATTAATTTCAAAATGTTATTTAACGTCGTCGTCGTTTCCGCCAAATCACTGTCATTCAGCTTCAAGGCCGCTAACTGGGCAATTTTTTCAACATCTGTTTGCTCAAGTGCCATTAATATCTCCAGCTATATATAATTTTTTTTAAATGGGATACAATTTCCCCAAGTATAAATTACACAAAAACCATTACAATTTATCACAATACTGATTTTCGCTAAATCTATTCCTTAATCATCATGGAATAAATTTCGTTTTACAATTGTTGATCTATTGTACAGATTATTCTTTTTAATTAAAAACTAGAGTTCTTACTTTTATGTTTAACGTCTTCAAAAAGTTACGTGGTTTCTTTTCCAGTGACCTTTCAATTGATTTAGGTACAGCTAATACACTGGTTTATATTCGAGATCGTGGTATTGTTTTAAATGAACCTTCTGTAGTTGCCATTCGCCATCAAGGTAATCAAAAAAGTATTGTTGCTGTTGGTACTGAAGCAAAACAAATGCTTGGCCGTACGCCAGGTAACATTTCAGCTATCCGTCCAATGAAAGATGGTGTTATTGCTGACTTTGAAGTATGTGAAAGCATGCTTGAATACTTTATCAATAAAGTACATGAGAAAAGTTTATTACCTCCCAGCCCTCGTATTTTAATCTGTGTACCTTGTAAATCCACGCAAGTGGAAAGACGTACCATTCGTGATGCTGCTTTACATGCGGGAGCACGTGAAGCTTATTTAATTGAAGAACCTATGGCTGCTGCTATTGGTGCAGGTTTACCAGTAGAAGAAGCACGCGGTTCAATGGTAATTGATATTGGTGGTGGTACCACTGAAATTGCCCTTATTTCATTAAATGGCGTAGTGTATGCTGAATCTGTGCGTTTAGGTGGTGACCGTTTTGATGAAGCTATCGTGACTTACGTACGTCGTAACTATGGTAGTCTTATAGGTGAATCAACCGCTGAACATATTAAACAACAAATTGGTTCTGCTTTCCCTGACCCTAATGGTGAAATCCGTGAGATTGAAGTAAGAGGCCGTAACTTAGCAGAAGGTATTCCTCGCTCTTTCACACTCACTTCAGCTGAAGTGCTAGAAGCTTTACAAGAATCTTTAGCTACTATTGTACAAGCTGTAAAAAGCGCTTTAGAACAGTCTCCTCCAGAACTAGCCTCTGATATTGCAGAGCGTGGTTTAGTGTTAACTGGCGGTGGCGCATTATTACGTGATTTAGATAAGTTAATCTCTCAAGAGACTGGTCTTCCTGTTATTGTGGCAGAAGATCCTCTCACTTGTGTAGCCCGTGGTGGTGGTAAATTATTAGAAATGATAGATCGTCATGCAATGGATCTATTATCTACCAACCCTTAATCTAACTTGTAGATATATTTTTCAACAAAAATATATCTACACTATTCAATCACTAGAGCTATACTCTCTATCTATTCTATAGAGGGGGATTATTATTAAATCTTTATTCCCTAGGGGACTTTCCAAAAGATTTAAAGCCATAACATTGTCTATTTTGGCTATTGTTGCTATGGTTGTAGACGCTCGCTTTGAAGTTCTTACACCTGTACGCCACAAGATAGGTATAGTTACCTCACAACTTTATGCTGTTACCAATATCCCTAATAAAATATGGGGTACTATTCAAGAACAATTTTCAAGTCACAGTGAATTATTGGCTGAAAATGAACGTTTAAAAGCGCAATCTTTATTATTAGAACAAAAATTACAAAAACTAGCCTCTCTTACAGAACAAAATGTTCGTTTACGAGAATTATTAAACTCAACCAGTTTAGTTGATGAAAAGGCTGTTGTTAGTGAACTTATAGGTATTGACCCGAACCCTAGCACCTTCCGTTATCTAATTGATAAGGGCAGTAGTGATGGCGTTTTTATAGGACAAGCCATATTAGATGCCAAAGGTATTATGGGCCAAGTAATTGATGTTATGCCTCATAGTGCATGGGTTTTATTAATTACGGATAATACCCATAGTATTCCTATTATGGTCAATCGAAATGGCTTAAGAGCCATTGCCACAGGTACAGGTGAAGACTTACTAGAAATACGTTATGTTCCTAATAATGAAGATATTCAAGTTAATGACCTTTTAGTAAGCTCAGGTTTAGGTGGTAACTTCCCTGCTGGTTATCCTGTAGCTGTTGTTTCTAAAATTGAACACGATAATGGCACACCCTTTGCCACTATTTATGCCAAACCTACTGCGTCACTTAATCGTAGCCGTTATGTATTATTAATATTTACCTCAAGACAAGTACTCGATAGTAGTCATGACACTGCCACATCAGAACCCCAACAAGCACCAGCAGAGGAAGAGACAACGCTATGACAGCACATCATCTTAGAGGCGGTTGGGCTATTTGGACCAGTGTATTTGTTGCTTTATTACTGAGCATTACACCTCTTCCCCAATCCCTTAATGCCTTTCGCCCATTATGGATTGCTTTAGTATTTATTTATTGGTCTTTATTTCTACCCCATCGGGTAAGCATGGTAGCAGCCTTTATTTTTGGTGTACTACTAGATGTTATGGTTAATAGTTTACTAGGCCAAAACGCGCTGGTCTTAGTCTTAACTGTATATATCAGCTTACTTTTTCAACATAAAATAAGACCGCAACCTATTGTCAGACAGACCATAATGGTTTCTGTTATCTTAATATTAGGACAACTAATTCAATTATGGATTTATGTTTTAACAGGCATTTATCCCAGTAATTTCAGTATTTTTGATTATATTTTTCCTATCATTACCAGTGCTATTATGTGGCCATGGCTATCCGCAGCACTAA
>JBEBWU010000013.1:0-12980 GCA_040391985.1 Entomomonas sp.
GGTTAGAAATGCCAACCAAAGGTGAGATTTTTTTAGAAAATAAGCCTTTGCATACATTACCACCTCATAAACGAGATATAGGCATGGTATTCCAAAACTATGCATTATTTCCTCATATGACAGTGGCAGAAAATTTAGCCTATCCTTTAAAAGTTCGGAAAGTAGCTAAAGCAGTAATATCAGAAAAAGTAAAACAAGCCTTAGCAATGGTTAAGTTACAGAATTTAGCTGCTCGCTATCCAGCACAGTTGTCAGGTGGACAACAACAACGTATAGCACTGGCTAGAGCTTTAGTCTTTCAACCGCAATTGGTATTAATGGATGAACCATTGGGGGCATTAGATAAACAACTACGGGAGCAGATGCAGTTAGAAATAAGACACCTGCATAGAGAGTTGGGCGTTACTATTGTGTTTGTTACACATGATCAATCTGAAGCATTAACTATGTCAGATCGGGTAGCAGTGTTTAATGATGGCATTATTCAACAAGTAGATACACCACAAAAACTTTATGAACAGCCCTGTAATTCTTTTGTTGCCCACTTTATCGGTGAAAATAATGAACTACCAGGTACAGTGATAGCTATTGAGGAAAATAAGTGCCGTATCCGTCTAGCTAATAATGCAGAAATAGTTGCACGAATGGGAATACCATTAAATAGTGGTGATGCTACTTCTTTATCAATTAGGCCTGAGCGAGTGATTTTAGCTCAAGCAGAAAGTAATTGTTTAACGGGCATAATAGAAGAGCTTATCTATTTAGGTGATCATGTTCGTGTTCGGTTAAAAGTGGCAGACAACACTGAGTTTACAGCAAAAATTCCTATTTCGGCCATGCAAAGTCATTGGACAGCAGGTGTTACAGTCCCTGTTAGCTGGTATGGTGAAGATGCTTGTGCGCTTAATCCATTATAAAAATCTATTCTTTTAAATAAGAGGTTTACTGTGATAAAGAAAATTTTAGCAGTTACATTATTAACAAGTATTTTTATGCAAGTCCAAGCAGAACCGTTGACGGTTATTTCCTATGGTGGTTTACATTTAAAAGCACAGGGTGAAGCTTTTTATAAACCCTATGAAAAAAAATACAACGCTAAAATAATTACAGGTGAATATAACGGTGAAATGGCTAAAGTACGCTCCATGGTAGATACAGGGCAAGTATCATGGGATGTATTACAGGTTGAAACAGGCGACCTTTATCGGGGCTGTAGCGAAGGTTTATTTGAGCAACTTGATTGGTCAATGTTAAAAGTGGATAGTGAAAGTAATTATGTAGATGGATCACTTTCAGAATGTGGCGCAGGCTTTTTTATTTGGTCGATCGTATTAGCTTATGACACCTCTAAGTTTTCAACAGCACCTAAAGATTGGAAAGATTTTTGGGATGTAAAAAAGTTTCCTGGTAAAAGAGCATTAAGAAAAAGTCCTATTCTTGCTTTAGAAGTAGCATTGTTAGCAGATGGAGTAAAAGCAGAAGATATTTATACAGTTTTAGCAACACCTGAAGGCGTTGATAGAGCATTTAAAAAATTAGATGAAATAAAACCCTATGTGCAATGGTGGGAGTCAGGCTCACAACCTATGCAGTGGTTAATCTCAGGTAGTGTGGTAATGACTTCTGCTTACAATGGAAGAGTTTATGATGCGCAACAAGAGGGTAAACCAGTAGAAATTGTGTGGAATGACAGCTTCTATGATATGGATAGCTTTGCCATTATTAAAGGCACAAAAAATAAAGAAGCAGCTAAACGCTTTATTGAACTAACCATGCAACCAGAAAACCAAAAAGTTTATTCGGAAGTAGCGGGTTATGGTTTTTCTAATAAAAAAACAGCAGAGTTATTAGATGCAAAAACACTTGATCATCTATCTACTGCGCCTGAGCATATGAAAAATGCTCATAAGTTAGATCCAGATTTTTGGATAGATTATGGAGAAACCTTACAACAACGTTTTAATGTTTGGGCTTCTGAGTAATTAGAGAAAAAGGTTGAATAGAGTAGTTGTTAGTTGGAGCTGAATAGAGTGATAAAAAGAACAATCTTAGTTGTTATCACTAGCTTATTAATTGCTTGTCAGCAACAGGATGACTTATTAACTGTGATTTCTTTAGGCGGAGTACACGCTAAGGCACAACAGGTGGCTTTTTATCAACCTTTTGCTGAGCATAACAACGTTTCTATTATTGCAGGTAGTTATACAGGTGGTATGGCAAAAATTCGCTCGATGATTGAAACCAAGCAAATTGATTGGGATGTTGTACAAGTAGAAACACCTAGCTTAATACGTGGTTGTAGTGAAGGACTGTTTGAACCTATCAATAAATCAGTGATAGGAAATGCGGATGATTTTATTAAAGGTAATTTCTCAGAATGTGGTGTAGGTTTTTTTAGTTGGTCAATTATTGTTGCTTACAATACTGATAAACTCTCAAAAACACCAAAAACATGGCAAGATTTTTGGAATGTAAAAGACTTTCCTGGCAATCGAGGTTTACAAAAAACAGCCATGATTGCTATGGAAGCAGCCCTATTAGCCGATGGTGTGTCTCCAGATAATATTTATAAACTATTAGAAACACCAGAAGGTATAGATAGAGCATTTAAAAAATTAGACGAAATAAAACCTTATATAAAATGGTGGGAAAAGGGTTCTCAGCCATTACCTATGTTATTAGCAGGTGATGTGGTAATGACAACGACCTTTAACGGTAGAGGTGTTATTGCTCAACAGGAAGGTAAACCAGTTGGTTTAATTTGGCGAGATAGTTTTTATGATGTAGATAATTTTGCTATTGTTAAAGGTAGCCAGCATAAAAACTTAGCAGAAAAGTTTATAGCTTTTGCTGTGTCCACAGAGCCACAAAAAGAATTTTCAGAATACTCAAAGTATGGTTTTGTTAATAACCATACTGTACCTATTATTAATACAGAGTTACTTAAACAATTACCCAATAACCCAGATACTATGCAACATTCTTATAAGATAAATGCTAATTTTTGGGTTGAACAAGGTGAAATATTAGAACAACGTTTTAATGTTTGGGCTTCTCAGTAGTGGAATTAACAATGGAACAAACGATAAAACATCAAAAAAGGCTAAAAAAACGACTTAATAAATCAGGTCGTAAAAAACGTTGGATCTCGCGTTTTTTAGTAATGCCAGCCATTGCCTTTTTGGTGTTCTTTTTTCTAATTCCTTTGGGAGATATTCTTTGTAAGAGTGTTATTAATCCAGAAATTCATAAAAACTTACCAACCACACTTGAAGTATTAAAAAATTGGGATGGTAAATCAACACCAGATGAAGAGGTTTTTAAAGCATTAGTTAATGATTTACGAGAAGCTAGAAAGCAAGGCGTGGCAGGTGCTATAGGTAGGCGTTTAGGTTATGAAGATGATAAGTATAGGGTGATGATAAGTGCTACATTACGTAGACTTCCTGCACCACAAGTAACAGATGTTAAAAGCGCTGTTATAAAAGCTTCACCTTTGTGGCAAGAGCCTAGCACATGGCAAACCATACAATGGTCATCCAGTGTTTTAACCAGTCGTTATTTACTTCAGTCTTTTGACTATAAAATAGATCCACATACAGGAAAATTAAAGCCTATAACGATTAAGATTCATAATGAAGAAGTAGCCAACTATCATGTGAAAATACTATTCCGTACATTATGGATGTCTTTTGTTATTACATTCTTCTGTATATTAATAGGTTATCCTTTAGCTTATTGGTTGTCATGTCAGCCAACAAAACGAGCTAATTTATTTTTGATTTTAGTTTTATTACCTTTCTGGACATCATTATTAGTAAGAACTACAGGTTGGTATATTCTATTGCAGTCGAATGGCTTGGCTAATTACCTATTACAGTTTTTAAATATCGTGGATCATCCTACATCCTTTATTCCAGGACGTTTTGCTGTTTATATTGCAATGATCCATATTTTATTACCCTTTATTGTGCTACCTCTTTATGCAGTGATGAGGGGAATTTCCTCTAGTCATTTACGAGCAGCTATATCACTAGGCGCACATCCTGTTTATGCTTTCTTTACAGCTTATGTTCCACAAACCTATGCAGGGTTAAGGGCAGGCGTTTTACTGGTATTTATTATGGCTATTGGCTATTACATTACACCTGCTTTATTGGGTGGTCCAGCAGATCAGATGATTAGTTATTTTATTAATTACTATACTAATGAAACTAATAATTGGGGCTTAGCAGCAGCTTTAAGTGTACAACTAATGGCAATAGTCATTGTACTCAGTTGGATATACAGTAAAATCTCTTATAGAAGACGGAAAGCCTAATATGTTTAGACATTATTATCGTTCTACTAATTGGAAAATAGGTCGCTTTCTATTTAATAGCTTTGCAGTATTAATATTAATCTTTTTGATTACACCTGTATTAGTCATTATTCCACTTTCTTTTAATAAAAGTTCTTTTTTAACTTATCCAATAGATGGCTTTTCACTGGCTTGGTATAAAGCATTTTTTGCTTCTGATGCATGGATAGGAGCATTAAAAAATAGCTTTATTATTGCGCCTGTTGCTACATTATTTGCTACGGTATTAGGAACGTTTGCTGCGATAGGAGTAGCAAAAAATAACTTTAGGGGCAAAATGCTGTTTATGAGTATTATTATGTCACCTATGGTTACTCCTATTGTGATCATTGCTGTAGGGCTCTATTTTTTCTTTGCACAACTTAAATTAACCAATAGCTATGTAGGACTTATTTTAGCTCATACAGTATTAGGCATTCCCTTTGTGGTTATCACTGTAAGTGCAGCATTACGTGGTTATGATGAAAACTATTCACGAGCAGCTGCTAGTTTGGGTGCTTCACCTTTTGTAGTTTTTCGAACAGTTACTTTTCCATTGATTGCACCAGGCGTTATTTCAGGAGCATTGTTTGCTTTTGCCACTTCTTTCGATGAGGTGGTAGTTACTTTATTTCTAGCTAGTTCCAGTCAGCGCACTTTACCTATGCAAATGTTTAGCGGCATAAGAGAGAATATTGAACCTACTATTGCTGCTGCTGCCACTATTATGCTGATTTCTTCCGCAGCATTATTACTAAGTATTGAGTATTTGCGTCGTCGTAATGATCGGCTACGTAAACCAAATCATTAGCTTTTATACAGTAAATAAAAAAGGTATCTCTTCGGTTAGTTTATTAGGTACATATAAGAAATGTAGAACACGTCGACCATTAGCCTCTTTTGCTTTTGAAGAGGAATGCAAAATAAGCGGTCGCATAATAACAGCCCCACCTGCATTGACAATACATTCTTGCTCACCTTTTTTATCTCTAATAGTTGACCAGTCTTTTTCTGGTATACGTCCAGCTTGATGGGTTCCAGCAACAACTTTTAATGGACCATGTTGTTGGTGACAATCATCGATATGTAATCGAACAGCAACGATTTGTTCTAAAATAGAAGAGGGTGGTTGTACAAAAAGAAAACCTTGTTTTTCTGACCAACCAGTAAAACCTGTTTCATTAAGTCGTTCTTTAACAGGTACACTAAGGTCTTGATGTAGAGGTACTAACCAATTCTTTGCTGATGATTTGCGAAAAAAAGTACACTGTATAGCTGATGATTCCTTAGGCAATATGGGTCTTAATAAAGGATGTTTTTTGAGCTTATTCACTAAGTTTTTACACCAGTCCTCTGTTAATAATTCTCTACTACCTGCACCATCCATATTAACAGTATGCAACTCTTGTTCAATAGCTATTAATTCTTCAGCGGTTAATATTGATTCTAATAGTAAATAACCATTTTCATTGAAAAATTGTTGTGATGTTTTCATAAAGTTAATCCTTTACATTTTTGTATAAGCATAATCATTAAGATTATGTATAATAAGATTCATTTATAACAAAATGTGTCTTAAAAATAATAGTTAACTAGACTTTGGGAGTCCTCTATAAATGCAGCCGTCCAAAAAAGGTGTCTTATTCGTAGCCGCCTGTTTAGCTTTTCCGCAGTTTTCATTTGCTAGTGAGCAAAGTGAGAGTAAAGGTTTAATTGAAGATAGTACATGGAATGCTCATGCTCGAAGCCTTTATTTTAGCCGAGATTTTAAAAGTAGCCATTATACGGGCCAAAGTAAACGTATGGCATGGGGACTTGGTTTAAGTACTATTTTTGAGTCTGGTTTTACGGAAGGTACTATTGGTTTCGGTTTTGATGCATGGGGTCAACAGGGAATTCGTTTAGATGGTGGTAGAGGCCATGCTAATGCGGCAATGGATGTTACACCTGTAGGGGATTCAGGACGTGCAGCCCATGATTGGAGTCAGCTTGGTGGAGCAGTTAAAGCAAGAATATCTAATACAACCATTAAATATGGTAATCAGTTTGTAAACTTACCCGTTCTAACAACCGATGCTACAAGATTATTATCAGAGTCAGTGACAGGTACTTTGATTACCAGTAAAGAAATTGAAAATCTAGTTATTCATGCTGGACATTTTACGGCTATTAGTGGCGCTCATAGTACAGGGCATGATAACTCAGGATACCCTGATGCTTATTTCGTTGGTATGAAGCGTTTAGATTTAATAGGCGGTGTTTATCAGTTTACAGATAATTTTAGTTCTAGCCTTTATTATTCTTGGAACAAAGATATTGCTAAACGTGCTTATGGTAATTTGAACTACACTTATCCAATTGATAAAAAACAAAGTTTAAATTTCGATTTTAATATTTACCATACAGACTATGATAAAAAATATGTACGTCGTACCAGTAATGGTGATATTGATAAGAGTATTAATAATACTACATGGAGTTTAGCGGGTAAGTATACCTATGATGCTCACTCCTTTATTTTAGCTTATCAACAATCACAAGGTGGTTGGTATGGACATGGTTTTGACTATGGTTCAGGTTATGGTACTAATGATGGTGGTAGTACTATTTGGTTAGCTAACTCTTATGAATCAGACTTTAATGCTAAAGATGAAAAATCATTGCAGGTAAGTTATGAGCTAAACGGTGCTGGTATAGGTGTTCCAGGTTTAGCTTTTAAATCAGCTTATGTTTATGGTTGGGATGCTGATACAGCTGGTTATAGTGGTGGTAAAAAGGGTAAAGAGCGCGAGTTATTCAATCAAGTATCCTATACTATTCAAGAAGGACCTGCTAAAGATTTAGCCTTTAAATTACGTACTACTATCTATCGTGCAAATAACGATTTCTCTTATGGCGATAATAATGAGGTTCGTGTTTATGTGGACTATCCATTAGATTTAATGGCTCTTATTAGAAAGTAATAAAATATAAATAATAAAAAAGCCCTTCATTTGAAGGGCTTTTTTGTAGTAAGCAAATAGTTATTGAGTAGCTTCAGTTTCTTTAGTCGTTTCTTCTTGCTGTTTTTCTTCAGTCTTTACAGTGTTCGTTTGCTCATTCCAATTAGCAGGCCATTTGTATCCATCAAATGTTTTATGGGAGTAAGCTTTAAACTCATCAGAGTTATAAGCAGCAATAATATCTTTTGCCCAAGGGGTTTCGATATCTTTAGTACGAACAACACCCCAATTTACATAGGCAAAACTAGGCTCTTGATAAAGAGCTGTTGTTAAATCCACGCCAGAGCTTACGGCATAGTTACCGTTGATAATAGCAAAATCTACATCATTACGAGCACGAGGAATTTGTGCAGCCTCTAATTGAACTAATTTAATCTCATATTTGTTTTCTTGAATATCACGTTCAGAGGCAGTTAATGGATTGATATTATCTTTAAGTGTTACCCATCCTAATTCATTCATCATTACTAAGGCACGGGCAAAGTTGCTAGGATCATTTGGTACAGAAACGGTCATACCTTGTTTAGCTGCATCTAGTTTTTCTAAACGACCAGAATAAATACCTAGTGGAGCTGTAGGTACTTGGAATACAGGTGTTAAATCTAACTTTCTTTCTTCTTTAAAGGTATCTAAATAAGGCTTATGTTGGAAAATATTTACATCAATACTTCCTTCAGCTAAAGCAAGATTAGGTTGCACATAATCAGTAAACTCCGTTAGTTTAACTTCATAACCTTTTCTTTCTAGGATAGGTTTGATAGAAAATTTAACCATATCACCAAAATCACCAACAGTAGTACCAAAAACGATGGTTCTTTTTACAGTTGATTCAGCACTATGAGAAGAATGATCTTCTTGTTTTTTATCATCACAGCCAGCTAAACCTAAGCAAGCAGCTAAGAGCCCTGTACCTAAAGCTTTTAAGACAATATTATTTTGCATTATTATATCCAACCTTAACGTTTATCGAGTTTACGAGTAAGAAGATTACCCAATGCTTGTATCATAATAACAATGACTGATAGTAAGATAACAACAGCTACCATCACATCTGTTTGATAACGATTATAACCATAACGAATGGCTAAATCACCTAAACCACCACCGCCAATCATACCAGCCGCAGCACTATAAGAAAGTATACTAATGATTAGTACGGTGGTACTAGAAACAATCCCTGCACGAGCTTCAGTAATTAAGACACGGAAAATAATAGTAGCATTAGAAGCACCCATTGCTTGGGCTGCTTCAATAATTCCTTTGGGAATTTCTCTTAAACTTTGCTCAACCAGTCGAGCAAAATAAGGGATGGCAGCAATCGATAAGGCTACGGAAGCGGCATAAGGACCAATACGAGCACCTGTTAATAGTGTAGAGAAAGGACTAATAGCAACCATTAAAATAACAAAAGGGAAAGCCCTTAAGAAATCTACTAATGTCCCTAATGTTTTATTAAACCATTTATTTTGCCATAACTGATTGGTACTAGTTAGGTGTAAACAAATACCTATTGTTAGGCCAAACACCACAGCCACTATTGTTGAAATAGCAACCATAATAAAAGTTTGCTGGCTAGCTAACCAAATCTCACTTCTTATGGACCAGATATTCTCTAAATAATAGAGGAGACTAGAGTTATACTCCATTTATAAATCCTCAATTAATTTTGTAGCAAGTTCAGAGTTAGCTAAAATTTGCTTATTTTTAACTTCTGCAATTTCTACAATTCGCCCATGTTCCATTAGTGCTGCGCGATTACATATACTGCGAATTACCTGCATTTCATGAGTCACAATAACAATAGTGACATTAAACCGTTGGTTAATATCTTTTAGGCAATCTAAAACACTACGGGTAGTAAAGGGGTCTAAAGCACTGGTTGGTTCATCAGCTAAAATAACATGTGGACTTGGAGCTAAAGCTCGGGCAATACCAACACGTTGTTTTTGTCCACCAGATAGTTGAGCAGGGTAATGGTTAATACGATCTTCTAAACCAACAATAGCTAAACATTCTTTTACACGTTTGGTAATTTCTGTTTTTGACCAACCAGCAATTTTTAAGGGAAAAGCTACGTTATTAGCAACTGTTAAATTACTTAGTAAATTAAATTGCTGAAAGATCATGCCAATATTTTGGCGTGCTTTACGTAATTGTGGGCTTGGTAATCTGGTAAGGTCTTGCCCATCTACTTCTACTTTACCGCCATCAGGGCGCTCTAACAGATTAATCAAGCGCAATAAAGTAGATTTCCCAGCCCCAGAAAAACCAATTAATCCAAAAATTTCGCCTTGATCGATAGTAAGAGAGGTAGGATGTACTGCATCAAACCACTGTCCCTTTTCGGGATGGGCATAACGCTTGTAAACCTGATCCAATACAATCATTTAATAAAAAACTCCATACCTTGCTTAGCAGGTATTTTAAAAGCATTCTTTAGGGAATAAAGTAACTGATTGCAAACTAATGGGGAAATAGTTTTCAGTTATTTCTATATAATTAATGTTCAAAATCCCACTATTATATAATGAAAACCCAGTAAAATAATATGATAATTTAATGGCTAATTAAGCGCATTAGCCCCTGCTTTGGCTACTTGGGCATCTTGAGAGGATTTAGCACCTGATACACCAATAGCACCAATTACTTGACCTTCGTACATAATTGGTACACCACCTTCTAATATTGCAGAAAGTACGGGTACTGTCATAAATGAATTACGGCCATCGCTGATGATATCTTCATAAGCTTTGGACTCTCTACGGCCTAATGCAGAAGTGCGTGCTTTCTCCATCGCAATGTAAGAACAGATAGGCACACAGTCGTCTAAACGCTCTAATGCTAACAAATGACCACCATCATCAGCTATCGCAATTGCCATAGCCCAGTTATTTTTTAATGCTTCTTCGCGAGCAGCAGTTAATATTTTTTGCACCTCTTGTTGTGTTAAAACGGCTTTTGTTTTCATTGTATGACCTTATAATTTTTATATTAAAGTACTTTTTCAAATACTTTTGAGTTACGTTGAAAGTTGTAAAGAGAGGCACGAGCAGTAGGTAACCGATCTACACTGCTTGTTTGAAAGCCTCTTTCTAGAAACCAATGAGCTGTTTTTGTTGTTAATACAAATAAGGTTTTAATACCTTGTTGGCGTGCACGCTGCTCTATTCGGGATAATAAACTATCACCTTTATGGTCATGGCGATACTCTGGGCTAACTGCTAAGCAAGCCAACTCTCCTGCATCTGAATCTACAATAGGGTAAAGCGCTGCACAGGCGATAATCATGCCTTCTCGCTCAATAAGAGAGAAGTGGTTAATGTCTCTTTCTAGTACTTCACGTGAGCGACGTACTAATATTCCTTGTTCTTCTAAGGGACGAATCAACTCCATAAGGCCACCGATATCTTCAATAGTGGCTTCTCTAATGGTTTCAAACTGTTCTTGGGCTACCAGTGTTCCATTACCATCACGGCTAAATAGCTCTGCTAGTAAAGCACCATTCTCAGCATAGGAAACAATTTGTGAGCGTTGTACACCTTGCCGACAAGCTTCTACTGCAGCATTTAATAATTCTGCTTGGTAATTATTGGCTAGCCTTGTAATATGGGGTAGGGCTTCATTGGGACGTAGTTCACGAATAAGTTCACCTTGCTCGTTGCAAATCCCTTTTTGCTCTCCATACAGAATAAGCTTATCTGCTTGTAGTTTAATGGCAGTAGCCATTGCAACATCTTCACAGGATAAGTTGAAGATCTCACCTGTGGGTGAATAGCCAAGAGGCGAAAGTAATACAATATTTCTTTCATCAAGTTGGCGGATAATGCCTTTGCGATCAATTCTTCTTACTTCACCAGTATGTTGGTAATCAATACCGTCTATTACGCCCAGAGGTTTGGCGGTGACAAAGTTACCGCTGGTGACGCGTAACCTTGAGCCTTGCATAGGTGATGAGGCTAAGTCCATAGAAAGCTTTGCTTCAAAAATACTACGTAGCCGCCCAACTACTTCTGTTACACATTCCAATGTTGCTGTATCGGTAATGCGTAAACCTTTATGATATTTTGGGGTAATTTGTTTTTCGGTTGTTTTTTTATTAATCTGTGGGCGTGAACCATGTACCAGAACTAACCGAACACCTAAGCTATGTAATAGTACTAAGTCATAAATAATATTATTGAAGTTAGGGTGTTCTATGCCCTCACCAGGAAGCATAACAACAAAAGTGCCTTCCCGATGGGCGTTAATATAAGGGGATGCTTGCCGAAACCATTGTACATAATCAAAATCAAACATAATAAGAACCTATTGTTAAAACGAAAAGAGTCAACTTATATCCATGAGTTAGTTGGTTTTATCGTCGTTTCACTGCTTTAGGCTCCTGATTAATTTATAAGCAATAGTATGCTATTAATTGGCGTAATAATAAAGTATAAGGCTCGATTTGGGAAAGAGATAAGTATTCGTTAGGCTGATGGGCTTGGTCAATTGAACCTACCCCTAATACAATCGTGTCACCTGCTACTTGTTGAATATAAGGAGCTTCTGTAGCAAAAGCAACTGCTTCACTTTGATAGCCAGTTAGTTTTTCAGCTAGTTTTACTAATTCGGAGTTGGCATTTTGCTCGAAGGCAGGTACATGAGTAAATAACGGGTTGTAATCAACTTTCACCTGATGCTGTTCTGCTATAGGTTTTAGTTTATTATTAATAGCCATTCTTAGCTCATCAGCAGACATATTCGGTAAGGGTCTTAAATCAAACTCTAAAGCACATTGTCCACAAATCCGATTAGGATTATCACCACCATGAATACATCCAAAATTCAAAGTAGGATAGGGTACAGTAAATAATGGGTTCTGATATTCTTGTTGCCACTGGTTACGCAGTTTTATTAGCTCAGTGATTACATCATTCATTGCTTCGAGCGCACTATGACCTAACGCAGGATTTGAAGAGTGGCCACTTTGTCCTAGCAACTCTATTCGTTCCATCATAATACCTTTGTGTAAACGAATAGGGCGTAGGTTAGTCGGTTCACCAATAACGGCCGCACGACCAAATTTTTGTTGGTTGGCTACTAATGCTCTTGCTCCACTCATTGAGCTTTCTTCGTCACAAGTAGCTAGAATAAATAAAGGATATTTAAAGGGCTGCGTGAGCAAAGGCTGTAAGGCTTGAATAGCAATAGCAAAAAAGCCTTTCATATCACAACTACCTAAACCATACCAGCGATTGTCTGCCTCGAATAAATCTAATGGATTACTATTCCAAAGGGATTCGTCATAAGGCACAGTATCAGTGTGGCCTGCTAATACAAGACCACCTAAACCTGAACCATATTGTGCTAATAAGTTATATTTACCTTTGGTAACTTGTGTTATTTCACAAGTAAATCCCAGTTCGGTTAACCATGTAGCTAATAGATCAATAACAACTTTATTGCTTTGATCTATATGCGCTTGGGTACAACTGACAGAAGCTGCTTGTAGCAACTGTCTAAATTGTTGTTTAAAACTGGGTAAGATCATTATTATTCCTGTTCAGCAAGCTCTTGTAACGCTTGCTTTATCTCTTGGACAGTGTTTGCTAATTCAGCATCTGTCGAGTATTCAACACTATTGGCAATACGCTCATTAT
>JBEBWU010000014.1:0-12553 GCA_040391985.1 Entomomonas sp.
CTCATAAATTCAGCATTACGAAGTACAGGTACCACTAAACCACGGTCGCTTGATACAGCTACACCGATATCTTGATAACCGTGATATACCACGTCATTACCATCAATAGATGCATTAACTCCTGGGAAACGTTTTAATGCTTCAGTAGCTGCTTTCACAAAGAAAGACATAAAGCCTAAACGAACACCATCATGTTTCTTTTCAAATAAGTCTTTGTATTTAGAGCGTAAATCCATAATAGGCTTCATATTAACTTCATTAAAAGTCGTTAACATGGCCATAGAAGATTGTGCTTCAACTAAACGCTCTGCTACCTTAGCACGTAAACGTGTCATTGGCACACGTTTTTCAACACGATCGCCAACAGTTACTTGAACATTTGGAGCTGCCGCTTTTGGTGCAGCAGAAGCAGCAGGTGCAGATGATTTATTAGCAATAGCTGCAACTACATCTTCTTTAGTAATACGACCACCTTTGCCTGTACCTTTAATAGTAGCTGGGTCAATATTATTCTCTTCTGCTAATTTACGTGCTGCTGGAGCTAAGATAGGATCATCATCAGATGTTTCTGTTACTGATGCAGGAGCTGCTGTTGGAGTAACTTCAGCTTTAGCAGCTGGAGCTGCTGATGCTGTAGCACTTTCATCAACACTACCAATTACTTCATTACTTAAAACTGTATCACCTTCATTTTTAACAATAGTTAACACACCATCAGCTGGAGCAACTACTTCTAACATTACTTTGTCAGTTTCAATCTCGACCAGCAATTCGTCACGCTTGACGGCTTCGCCAGATTTTTTTAACCAGTTAGCAATAGTACCATCTGCGATGGATTCGGGAAAAGAAGGCGCTTTAATTTCTTGAGCCATTGTAAAATTCCTTAAATTTATTAGAGGGCGCCCATGCGCCCATCTGATCGAGTATTAAACAGTAAATGCATCTTGCAATAATTTCTCTTGCTGTTCAGCATGCATTGATGGATAACCACAAGCAGGTGCCGCAGAACTATCACGGCCAGCATATTGTAAATCTAGTGGTGGATTGTATTCGGCTGCCGCACGACGAATATTGTGCTGACTGCAATACCATGCACCTTGATTCATAGGTTCTTCCTGACACCATACTAAACGTTTTAGATTTGGATAGGTTGCCATAATTCTATCTAAACTCTCATTAGGGAATGGATAGAGTTGTTCTATACGAACAATAGCAATATTATCTTGTCCTTCTGTACGACGTTTTTCCAATAAATCGTAATATACTTTACCACTGCATAAAATAAGGCGATCTACTTTCTTAGGATTAATATCGTCCACTTCAGGAATAATAAGCTTAAATGATCCACCTGCCAATTCTTCTAAAGTAGAAATGGCTAGTTTATGACGTAATAAAGACTTAGGACTCATTATCACTAATGGTTTACGAATTGGACGCACCACTTGACGACGTAATAAATGAAATATCTGTGCTGGTGTAGTAGGTACACACACTTGAATATTCTGATCTGAACAAAGTTGTAAATAACGTTCTAAACGAGCTGAAGAGTGCTCTGCACCTTGACCTTCATAACCATGAGGCAACAGCATAGTAACACCACTTAAACGCTCCCATTTAAGCTCACCACTACTGATAAACTGATCGATAACTACCTGCGCACCATTGGCAAAATCACCAAATTGTGCTTCCCAAACAACTAAAGCATTAGGTGTAGTTGAAGCATAACCATATTCAAAGGCTAGAACCGCTTCTTCAGATAGGAATGAATCATAGATATCCATTCTTGGCTGACCATCAAATAAATGTTGTAATGGTACATACACAGAATCATCTTTTTGATTATGTAATACAGCATGACGATGTGAGAATGTACCACGACCGATATCTTGGCCTGTCATACGCACAGGAGAACCTTCAGCTAATAATGTTGCATAAGCTAATGTTTCAGCATAACCCCAGTTAATAGCCAATGCACCTGCTGTCATTTTTTCGCGATCTTCATAAATCTTTTTAACTTGACGCTGTAACACAAAGCCTTCTGGAATTGTGGTCATCTTGGTAGCTAGATCTTGTAGTTTCTTAAGATCTATTGTGGTGTCATAATAAGAATTCCACTCATGACCAATATAAGGTGTCCAATCTACAAATAACGCTTTATTAGGTTCTTTTACTAAACTTCTTACCACATGACGACCATTATCTAAGTCATCACGGTATTCATCCACTCTTTGCTGTGCTTCTTCTTCTTTAATAACACCTTGTTTTACTAATTCATCAGCATATAAACTACGAGGTGTATTGTGTTTAGCAATAGCTTGATACATAAGTGGTTGAGTTCCACTAGGTTCATCAGCCTCATTATGGCCATGACGGCGATAACAGAAAAGATCCAACACCACATCTTTATGGAATTGCATACGGAAATCTAACGCCATTTGCGTTACAAATAAAACAGCTTCAGGATCATCACCATTTACATGGAAAATAGGTGCCTGTACCATTTTGGCAATTTCAGTGGCATATTCTGTAGAACGAGCATCATCAGGGCGGCTAATAGTAAAACCAATTTGGTTATTAATTACGATATGAACCGTACCACCAGTTTTGTAAGCACGGGTTTGTGACATTTGGAAAGTTTCCATTACCACACCCTGCCCAGCAAAAGCAGCATCACCATGAATAGTAATAGGTAATACTGCTTCACCTGTTGTATCTGCTCTACGATCTTGACGAGCACGTACTGAGCCCGCCATTACAGGAGAACCAATCTCTAAATGAGAGGGGTTAAAACCTAATGCTAAATGAGTTTCTCCACCTTGCGTCATTACATTAGAAGAAAAACCTTGGTGATATTTAACATCACCTACGCCAACTTTAGCGCGCTTTTTACCTTCGAACTCATCGAATAGTTCACGTGGATTTTTACCTAAGGTATTAACTAATACATTTAAGCGACCGCGGTGTGCCATTGACATCACAACTTCTTTTACACCGTAGGTACCAGAGCGTTGAATTAATTCATCAACCATTGGAATAAGGGCATCACCACCCTCTAAACTAAAACGTTTTGCACCTGGATATTTATTACCTAGGTATTTCTCTAATCCTTCAGCAGCCGTTAAACGTTCTAATAAATGTTTTTTAACTTCTGGGGAATATTGTTGACGGCCTTTAACATGTTCAAAACGGCGTAATAACCAACGGCGCTGTTCTGTATCAACAATATGCATACACTCCATACCAATGGTACGGCAGTAAGTATCTTGTAAAGTAGCAATTATTTCACGTAGTGTTGCTTCTTTTTTATCAGTGAATAAATCACCACAAGAGAAGGTGATATCTAAATCTGCCTCAGTAAGTTCATTATCATGTAATGATAATGCTTCTGGCACTGGACGCTGCCATAAACCTAAAGGATCAAGATTAGCAACTTGATGTCCCTGCATGCGATACATCTGAATTAAACGCAGTACTTTTACTTGCTTCTTCTCGTGATCACTAGAAACGCTCGCAGTAGCAACAGGTTGTGCTCTGTTTTGGGTTTTACCCAGCATTACAAAATAATCACGAATTGGAGAATGCGGTACATCTGCACCATTTGAGGCAGCAGGCAGCTTTTGGAAGTAAGTACGCCATTCTTCAGGAACTGCATTAGGATCATGCAGATATTGTTCATAAAGCTCATCTACATAGTCTGCATTATCAGCAGATAAATAAGCACTATCCCACAATTGTTGCATCATGCTTTCGGGCATGTCAGGTCACCTTCTATTAAAGCACTGCACTGAATGAAAAAACCATTCTGTTTTTATTTTTATTAAGCAAAGTGATAAAAGCAGCGTGGACTTTAGTCAGTGTAAAAACCAGCTCAGTGCTCCTTTGGTTTATTCAAAATACAAATTAACTACAAGTAAAACACTTGCGCCTATGGCAAAATGCCTCTTACTATTATAAGAGGCATTTTAATTTTTTTAAGTTCCGCTTTGTAACAACATACTGCGGATATGTCCTATCGCTTGTGTGGGGTTCAAGTTTTTGGGGCAAACATGAACACAGTTCATAATGCTCCGGCAACGGAACACGCTAAAAGGATCATCCATCATTGCTAGACGTTTTTCCGTGTAAGTATCACGGCTATCCGCCAAGAAACGATATGCCTGCAATAATGCAGATGGACCTAAGAACTTATCAGGATTCCACCAGAATGAAGGACATGAAGTTGAACAACATGCACAAAGAATACACTCATATAAACCATCTAACTTATCACGCTCTTCAATACTTTGAAGACGCTCAATAGCTGGAGCTGGTGTATCATTCTGTAAATAAGGTTCAACTTTCTCGTATTGTTTGTAGAAAATATTCATGTCTACAATCAAGTCACGAATAACAGGTAAACCTGGTAATGGTCGAATAACCAATTGCTCACCTGCTTTTACCACTTCTGACAATGGAGTAATACAGGCTAAACCATTTTTACCATTAATATTCATACCATCAGAACCACAAACACCTTCACGGCATGAGCGACGATATGAAAAACTTTCATCTTGTTCTTTTACAAGTTCAAGAACGTCAAGTACCATTAAATCTTTACCACCAGTATCAATCTGGTAAGTTTTCATACTAGGTACTTTATCTTGATCAGGATTATAGCTATATACAATTACTGAGAGCATGACAATCCCCTATTAATAAACACGTTTTTTAGGTTCAAAAGCTGGTACAGTCTTAGGAGCAAAGTTCACTGCTCGCTTACTTACACGTTTTTCTCCAGGGAAATAAAGTGTATGACATAACCAGTTAGTATCATCACGCTCCTCATAATCTTCACGAGCATGAGCACCACGAGATTCTGTACGAACGTTGGCAGCAATCGCCGTAGCTTCTGCAACTTCCAATAAGTTTTGTAGCTCAAGTGCTTCCATTCGCGCTGTATTAAATGCCATGCTCTTATCAGTGATTTTCACATGTTCAATACGCTCACGTAAGTTAGCAAGTTCTTTAATACCTTTCTCCATGTATTCACCTGTACGGAATACACCGAAATAGTTCTGCATGCAGTTCTGTAATTCACGTTTTAATGGTGCTACTTCTTCACCTTCAACACGCTCATTTAATGAGGTTAAACGCTTACTAGCTGCTTCAAGATCAGTTTGGCTAGCTGCACGGTATTCAATACCTTCTTTTAATGCTTTCTCAAGGTATAAACCTGTTGCACGACCAAATACCACTAAGTCAAGTAATGAGTTACCACCTAAACGGTTAGCACCATGTACAGATACACAAGCCACTTCACCTACTGCATATAAACCTTCAACGACTACATCATTACCATTCGCATCTTGCGTTAATGCTTGGCCATGAATGTTAGTTGCGATACCGCCCATCATATAGTGACAAGTTGGTACCACGGGAATTGGAGCAGTTACTGGATCAACATGAGCAAATGTCTTAGATAGCTCACAAATACCAGGTAAACGACTATGTAAAACGTCTTCACCTAAGTGATCAAGTTTTAACAATACGTGGTCTTTATTAGGACCAACACCATTACCTGCTAAAATTTCTTTAACCATTGAACGAGCAACCACATCACGACCTGCTAAGTCTTTAGCATTAGGTGCGTAACGTTCCATAAAACGCTCGCCATCTTTATTAATTAAATAACCACCTTCACCACGGCAACCTTCGGTTACTAATACACCAGCACCATAAATGCCCGTTGGATGGAACTGCCACATTTCAATATCTTGTACAGGTACACCTGCACGTAATGCCATACCAACACCATCACCTGTATTGATGTGAGCATTTGTGGTAGAAGCATAAATACGACCCGCACCACCAGTAGCTAATACTACTGCTTTAGAACGGATATAAACGGTTTCACCAGTTTCTAAACAGATAGCTATAATACCTACAACCGCATTATCTTGATTTTTTACTAAATCAACGGCATACCATTCTGTTAAGAAAGTAGTTTTATTTTTTAAGTTATTTTGATAAAGGGTATGTAATAAGGCATGACCTGTACGGTCTGCTGCTGCACAAGTACGTGCCGCTTGACCACCTTCACCAAAGTTTTTAGATTGACCACCGAAAGGACGTTGGTAAATACGACCTGTTTCAGTACGAGAAAAAGGTAATCCCATATGGTCTAATTCAAATACAGCTTCAGGACCTACTGAACACATATATTCAATAGCATCTTGGTCACCAATATAATCAGAACCTTTTACGGTATCATACATGTGCCAACGCCAATCATCATTAGGGTCAGCAGAAGCAATTGCACAGGTAATACCACCTTGTGCTGATACAGTATGAGAGCGTGTTGGAAATACTTTAGTTACAACCGCTGTTTTATAACCAGAACTAGCTAATTGTAAACCGGCGCGCATACCTGCACCACCACCACCGACAACAATAGCATCAAAAGAAAGAGCTCGTATAGTAGACATAGCTTATTAAACACCCCAAAGAATCTGTATACCCCAGACAAAAATCACAAACATTAACATACCGCATAGCGCTTGTACTAAGAAGCGAACACCTGTTGCCCACTTACCTAATGCCATACGTGTTAAATAGTCAGTAGTAATTGTCCACATACCTACCCAAGCATGAATACTTAAACAAAGCAATGCTAATAAACTATAGGTACGCATCCATTTATTATGAAAAAGACTATACCATTGAAAGTAGTCAAGATTAGGGTTACAAACAACATAACCTACTAAAAAAATAAAGTATGTTGCTAAAATAACAGCTGATACACGCTGTGCCATCCAATCAAATAAGCCTGAGCGTGAAAAATTTGTGACATTAGTTACCATATAATCCACACTCCTGCAATCACGATAAGTATTACTGAAATGATTAATACTATTTTGGCACCGAATCGGCCACCCCAAGAGATTCACCAATACCTAAATCCATAATTAAATGACGAATGCCTGCAACTAGGTGATAAATTAACGCAGAGAGCATACCCCATACGATAAACTTCACAAAAAAGTTAGACATCCAAGATTTGACTATGACAAAGCCTTCTGGACCAGATAATGATCTATCTAGTAAGAAAAGCGCGATAACAAGTGAAACAAAAAGGATAACACCAGAAATACGGTGAAGGATGGACGCATAAGCTGTAATAGGTAGCTTGATAGTCCGAAGATCAAGATTTACGGGTCGTTGGCTATTCACGTTTCTATTCATCTTTATAAGCCCCTTAACTGGGAGCGGTTATTGGAAAGAATTAAACTACTCAAAGGTCAATATTATTTGCTTTGATTAACCTCACCGCCTTATGTGGCAGATAGCCGCACAGTATAGTCGGTTATTTCTATATTGACAACTAGATATATGGTTAAGTTCACTATTTTCTTTATATTTTCAGTTATTTCCCCCTCCCTTTGTCGTATTACTGTTTTTATTACCTAAGACGAGAAATTTACTTATTATAACTGATTAAAAAAAAACTTCCCTATAAAAATACAGGGAAGTTCAATTTATTATGGATGTTGTTCTTTAAGTTCTTGTGAACTTGGAGGTGGTAGCAAATCTTCACGAGTTAATTTTAACCAAATTAACACTGGACCTGCTATATAGATAGAAGAATAGGTTCCTACAAACACACCAATTA
Source organism: Entomomonas sp. (assembly GCA_040391985.1). Taxonomy (GTDB): domain Bacteria; phylum Pseudomonadota; class Gammaproteobacteria; order Pseudomonadales; family Pseudomonadaceae; genus Entomomonas. The sequence continues at coordinate 7,649 of JBEBWU010000014.1, forward strand.
ACATAACTAACGCAAAGCCACCTAAAGATGGACCACCAAAAATCAACAATGCAATTAAAGCCATTGCTGTTGATACGGAAGTAGCAATAGTTCTTAATAATGTTTGTGTAACAGAAACATCAATATTCTCAATGATATTTGCTTTACGTAATACTCGGAAATTCTCGCGAACACGGTCATAAATAATGATCGTATCATTTAACGAGTAACCGATCATGGCTAATATTGCTGCAAACACTGTTAAATCTACAGGTATTTGGAAAAAAGCAATAACACCAAGTGTTACTATTAAGTCATGAAATAATGAAGCAATCGCACCCAAACCAAACTTCCATTGGAAACGAAATGCTAAATAAATCAGAATACCTGCCAATGCTAATAAACAGGCAATACCACCCTTATCTAATAACTCTTTACCAACCTGTGCACCTACAGTTTCAGCACTAATTAGTTCAAATTTATTATCAGGGTCTATACGATGTAATTTAGCAGCCACTAAATTACCAACATTGGCTTCATCATTTCTTAAACGAATTAACACACTGTTGGTAGAACCAAAGCTTTGCACAATCGCATCATCAAATTTTTGCTCTTGTCCTGGCTCTGCAGTAGCTAACTCTAAACGAATTTTCTCTAAATCAGCTGGCTTCTCATAGAGTAATTCAATAGAAGTACCCCCTGTAAAATCCAAACCAAGATTTAAACCCTTATGAAATAGGCTGACTAAACCTACAATAGTAATAAGTACCGTAATAGCAAACGCTACATTACGGATTTTCATAAAATGAATAGTGGACTTAATCATAGTAATATCACCTTATATCCACAATTTCTTAACATTACGACCACCAAACAGCAAGTTCACAATACCACGTGTAACCATTACAGCTGTAAATAAGGAGGTAATAATACCCAGTGAAAGTGTTACTGCGAAGCCTTTAATTGGCCCCGTACCCATTTGGAATAAGATAGCCCCTACCAATAATGTAGTTAAGTTACTATCTATAATCGCTGTATAGGCACGGTCAAAACCTTCATGTATTGCTCTTTGTACAGATAAACCATTATTCAACTCTTCTCGGATACGAGAGTAAATCAGTACGTTAGCATCAATCGCCATACCCAAGGTTAATACAATACCGGCGATACCCGGCAGAGTGAGCGTTGCACCAATAATCGAAAGTAGTCCAGTTAATAATACTAAGTTGAAAGCCAAAGCTACTGTAGCGATTATGCCAAAGAACTTATAAATAATGACCATAAAGATAGCAATTAAGATCATTGCCCAAATGGTTGAATCAATACCCATTTTGATATTTTCTTCACCTAAGCTTGGGCCTAAAGTACGTTCTTCAACAAAGTGCATAGGTGCTGCTAAACCACCCGCTCTTAATAATAATGCTAGCTCTGAAGCTTCTTTAGTAGATTTAGAACCAGAAATTACAAAACGACTACTTAATACATCGCGAATAGTCGCCAAGCTAATAATTTTTCTATCTTCTACATAGGCTTGTACAGCTTTTTCTTTATCACTACCCTCTTCTTTCACATAGTGAGTAATTGGGCGTTGTTCAATAAAGATTACAGCCATACTACGACCAACATTACCTTGGGTAGCTTTGAACATTAAATCGCCACCATGGCCATCTAGTTCAATTTCCACTTGTGGCTGATTATTGCGTTGATCAAAACCTACTTTGGCACTAGAAACTTGGTCACCTGTAATAATTACTGCGCGCTCCAATGGAACTGATCGACCTTCAAAATCAAACTGTTCAGTAGAAATAGCAGGATCATCAGGCTTAGCAGCTAAACGAAACTCTAAGTTAGCTGTTTTACCTAAAATACGTTTTGCTTCAGCGGTATCTTGCACACCTGGCAATTCTACTACAATACGATTAGAACCTTGTTGCTGCACAATAGGTTCTGCAACACCTAACTCATTAACACGATTACGAACTGTTTGTAAGTTTTGGGAAACAGCATATTCTGATAAGTCAGAGATAATACTAGGCGACATAACTAATTTAAGTACTTGAGCCCCATCTTCCGCAACTGTGGTAATAGTGAATTGATTAAATTTACCAGTAATTAGTGTTTCAGCCTTAGCTGCTGTTTCTGCATCAGCAAAGCTAAATTGAATACTGCTATCTTTACTAGGAATACTACGATAACGAATACGCTCTTCACGTAACAAGTTTCTGATTTCGCCATCATACATATTAAGACGTGTTTTTATGGCTCTATCCATATCCACTTCAAGCAAAAAGTGAACACCACCAGATAGGTCAAGTCCTAACTTCATAGGACGCGCACCTATTTTAGTTAACCATGCAGGAGTAGTAGGTGCTAAGTTTAAAGCTACTACATAATCATCGCCCAATGCTTTTTGTAAAGCAGCTTTTGCAGGTAACTGACTAGCTAATTTAGTTAGTCTAATTAAAACAGCATCTTTTTTATCAATAGCTACTGATTTTGCCTCAATATTAGCATCTGTTAAAATCTGTTTAATTTTAGTTACAGTAGCGTCATTAATTTCTAAGTTTACATCAGTACCCGTAATTTGAACGGCAGGATCGTCAGGATACAGATTTGGTGCTGAGTATAATAATCCTATAGTCAACACGACTAAGATTAAGATATATTTCCATAAAGGATATTTGTTAAGCATGATGCCAACCATCTATCAAAAAAATAATAAACACTATGGTTAAATTTTATATAACCATAATGTCAGTTGTTATTATTCATCAATCGCTTTTAAAGTACCTTTAGGTAAGGTTGCAGCAATTGCTGATTTTTGAAATTTTAATTGTACATTATCTGATACAGCTAATACGATAAATTCATCAGATACTTTTACTATTCTACCTGCAATACCACCTGTGGTAAGTACTTCATCACCCTTTTGTAAAGCAGCTAATAAATTACGTTGCTCTTTGCCACGCTTCATTTGAGGGCGTAAAATCATAAAGTAAAAAATAACTATAAAACCGCCTAGGAATATCCATGTAAACATGCCATTAGGATCACCTGCAGCACCCGTTGTTGCTGCCTGTTGAGCATAAGCAGAGGAAATAAAAAAACTCATAAATTACAACTCCTTAACACAAAAATGCGGATTTAATTTAAAGGTGGCGTAACTAATCCACGCTTATAATAAAATTCATCTACAAAAGCTGCCAATTTACCTTGTAAAATGGCATTACGCAAATCATTCATTAACTTTTGATAAAATCGTAAGTTATGAATACTGTTTAACATGGCGCCTAACATCTCGCCACATTTATCTAAATGATGTAAATAAGATTTAGAAAAGTTCTGACAAGTATAACAATCACACGTAGCATCAAGTGTCGTTGTATCATGTTTGTGAATAGAGTTTCGAATCCTGACTACTCCTGTATCCACAAATAAATGACCATTACGGGCATTACGTGTCGGCATAACACAATCAAACATATCTATGCCTCGTCTTACACCTTCTACTAAATCTTCAGGTTTACCAACACCCATTAAATAACGTGGTTTATCTGCTGGCATTTGCGTAGGTAAAAAATCTAACACCCTAATCATTTCTTCTTTAGGTTCACCCACAGAAAGACCACCAATGGCTAAACCATCAAAATCTATTTCCGTTAAACCTTCTAATGATCTCATTCTAAGGTCTTCATGCATACCACCTTGAATAATTCCAAATAAGGCAGCAGGATTATCAGCATGGGCTATTTTGGAACGTTTTGCCCAACGTAAAGAAAGTTCCATTGATTGTTTAGCGGTTTCGAAATCTGCTGGATAGGGTGTACATTCATCAAAAATCATTACTATATCAGAACCTAATGCACGTTGAACTTGCATAGATTCCTCTGGCCCCATAAACACTTTAGCGCCATCAATAGGTGAAGAGAAAGTAACACCCTCTTCTTTAATTTTACGCAAAGCACCTAAGCTAAATACTTGAAAACCACCTGAGTCAGTTAATATAGGTTTATCCCACTGAATAAAATCATGGAGATCACCATGTTTTTGAATAATTTCAGTACCTGGCCTTAACCAAAGGTGGAAGGTATTACCTAAAATAATCTCAGCACCAATATCTTTAATATCTCTAGGTAACATTCCCTTTACTGTGCCATAGGTACCTACTGGCATAAAAGCAGGAGTTTCTACTGTACCCCGAGGAAAAGTTAAACGACCACGTCTAGCTTTACCTTCTGTTGCTAATAATTCAAATTGCATAAAAGACATTAATTAACTTTCCTCATGCCTTTGGATTACGAGTAATAAACATCGCATCCCCATAACTAAAAAATCTATATTGCTCAGCCACTGCAACTTTATAAGCATTCATTATATTTTCATAACCAGCAAAGGCAGATACCAACATTAATAAAGTAGACTCTGGTAAATGAAAGTTAGTCACCAATGCATCAACCACATGAAAAGGTTTACCTGGATATAGAAAGATATCAGTATCACCCGTAAAAGGTTTTAACTCACCCTCTAGAGCTGCTGTTTCTAATGAACGCACACTGGTAGTACCAACAGCAATAACTCGACCACCTCTCGCTTTACATGCATTAATAGCTTCTACTACTTCGGCTGAAACCTCTAACCACTCTTTATGCATGTGGTGGTCTTCAATAGTTTCTACACGCACAGGTTGGAAAGTACCTGCACCTACATGGAGTGTTACGAAAGCTGTATCGATGCCTTTTTCTTTAATAGCAGCTAATAATGCCTCATCAAAATGCAGTCCTGCAGTAGGTGCTGCAACAGCCCCCTCATTTTTTGCATAAACTGTTTGATAACGTTGCTTATCTGCTAACTCATCATTACGATCAATATAAGGTGGTAAAGGGACATGACCAATTTGCTCTAGCACTTCTAATACAGGTTGATTAA
>JBEBWU010000015.1:0-12400 GCA_040391985.1 Entomomonas sp.
ATGCTCTCGCCAAATCTTCTACATCTTCAGCATCTACTGATAGATCAGCATTACGGGTTAACCTAAATTGATAACAGCCTTTAACCTGCATTCCTGGAAATAAATCATCAGCATGAGCATGAATGAGTGAAGATAAAAATACAAAATTATCCCCTGCCCCACCTACTTGCTCTGGAATTCTAACAATTCTAGGCAGCGATCGAGGTGCAGGAATAATAGCTAACCCTGAGCTACGCCCAAACATGTCAGTACCTTCTAGCTCAACAATAAAGTTAAGGCTTTTGTTGACTAACAGTGGAAATGGGTGCGTAGGATCCAATCCTATTGGGCTAACAATGGGCGCTATTTCTTCTTTAAAAAACTTACGTGCCCATGTTTTAATTTTTGGATTCCAATGGCGACGACGAATAAAACGAACATTCTGTTCTGCTAAGGCAGGTAGTAAAACCTCATTAAGAATACGGTACTGACGCTCTACTTGTTGGTGTACAACCGTATTTAGTTGTTTTAACACTTGTCGAGGTAATAACCCATCAGCGCCAATCTGCTCACGAGAAAATTTTACCTGCTTCTTAAGACCTGCCACACGAATCTCAAAAAACTCATCTAAGTTACTAGAAAATATTAATAAAAATTTTAAACGTTCTAATAACGGATAAGATTCATCCAGTGATTGCTCAAGTACTCGAATATTAAACTCTAACAGTGAGAACTCACGATTTAAATACAAACTATAATCATCGAGATTAATGGATGCCCCTTCCTGAGTAGCAGGCTCAACTACTTCTTCAACAGTCTCAATGATGTTTGCTTCCACAATTTCCTGATTCTTTTTATCTTTTGTATTCATCACTATTTCCAACCTTTACAGAAATATTAACTATTTTTTAGTTGCTTAGCGGCATATTTAGCAAAATAAGTTAAAATTCCATCAGCTCCCGCTCGTTTAAAGCCTACTAACGTTTCCATAATAATACTTTCTGAAAGCCAACCATTATTAATAGCGGCCATCTGCATGGCATATTCACCACTCACTTGATACACAAAGGTAGGCACTTTAAAGGCTTGTTTTACCCTATATACAATATCAAGATAGGGGGTACCTGGTTTAATCATCACCATATCTGCGCCTTCTGCCAAATCAAGAGCAATCTCATGCAATGCTTCATCACTATTAGCAGGGTCCATTTGATAATTAAACTTATTAGATTTCCCTAGATTACCACTGGATCCTAATGCATCACGGAATGGCCCATAGTAAGCACTCGCATATTTAGCAGAGTATGCCATCAATCTTGTAGTATGGTAATCTGCTACCTCAAAAGCTTCTCGAATTGCTTGAATACGCCCATCCATCATATCTGATGGAGAAATAATCTGTGCTCCAGCTTCGGCATGAGATAAACTTTGTTTAACTAATGCTTCGATGGTTACATCATTGATTACATAACCATTTGCATCAATAATACCATCTTGACCATGTGTGGTATAAGGGTCTAACGCCACATCTGTCATAACACCTAATTCAGGTACATTTTCTCTTAATGTACGAATGGTACGTTGGATTAATCCATCTGGATTCCAAGCCTCACGCCCATCTTCTGTTTTTTTGCTAGGGTCTATCACTGGAAATAAGTCAATGGCTGGAATACCTAATGCTACTAATTCCTCAGCTTCTTTTAACAACTCATCAATAGATAGCCTTTGTACACCTGGCATAGAAGACACATCTTCACGGTAACCTTTCCCTTCCGTTACAAATACAGGCAAAATTAAATCATCAGCAGTTAATTGATGTTCACGCACTAAACGTCTTGAGAAATCATCAAAGCGATTACGACGTAATCTAGTAGCTGGAAATAATCGGTTGGAATAAGAAAAAGACACCTTTGCCTCCTAATAAGCTAAATTTCTTCGATTATACGCTTAATTTAGCAAACTAACGCATAATCGTCTTCCATATTATTCTACTTGAATCTCTTGTATTCTGTAGCAAATTAAATATTTTTAAATACTTTACGAACAATGGGTTAGATTTTGTCACGATTTATCTTACAATACGGTATGACTTTTTTGTTTATACTAGTAAGTTATAACCTATTATTATCATTCACAATAAGATCATCATATGATGGAACAACTGCTTAACGACTATGGCTATCTAGCCTTGTTTATAGGAACGTTTTTAGAAGGTGAAACCATTCTCGTCTTAGCTGGGATTGCTGCGGCACACGATTTTTTAGACTTAAAAACCGTTATCATTGTAGCTTTTATAGGTAGTTATTGTGGTGATCAACTTTGGTATTTTTTAGGTAGATACTATGGTATTACCCTCTTACAAAAAAGACCAAAATGGCAAAAATCTGCTGATAAAGCATTAATCTATTTTAGAAAAAATCCTGATTTATGGGTGCTGACTTTCCGCTTTATGTATGGACTACGCACTATTATGCCCGTAGCCATTGGTATCTCAGGGTATTCTCCCAAACGCTATATAATTCTTAATGGCATAGGTGCCATTATATGGTCAATTGTACTAGGTAGTACCTCTTATTATTTTGGTACTATTGTGTTGAGCTATTTAAAAGACTACGAGCTTATCTTCTTAGGTGCTATTGTTGCGCTTGCCCTTTTCTTATGGATAAGACGTTTTATTAAGAATAGAAAACATCCCCAATAACTATATAGCTGTTGCTATATAATTTTAGGCAAGGCGAATGACTGAAGACACTACAATTAGTATGGCGAAACCATTCAATGACCTATAAAAATATAGAATAATAGCTATATAACGCATCCTTGCGTTATGGAGAGTTACATAGGCACTTCAATCAACAGAATTCGACTATCTGCCTTTTCAGGCGTAATCCTAATGGTAGATTCACCTGTAATACCTAATGCATCCTGATCTAAAAGCTTGATATTACCAACAGTTGCTTCACCTTGAATAATAAATGCATAAACACCATTGTTTACATCATGCAGTTTATATTCAATAGGTTTTAACTCATTAAAATGTCCTAGAGAAAACCACGCTTGTTGGTGAATCCATGCCCCTTCATCATCTGGATTTGGAGACACAATTTGTTGGAACTCATTTAAACGCTTCTCATCAAATGTAATTTGTTGATAACGTGGTATTACACTCTTCTGATTAGGAATAACCCAAATCTGCAAGAAGTGTACTAGTTCCTCATGGCTTGCATTGTATTCACTATGCAAAATACCTGTTCCTGCACTCATTACCTGTATTTCACCTGAGCGAATAACAGAGGTATTACCCATGCTGTCTTTATGTTCCAATGTTCCAGATAAAGGAATGGAAATAATCTCCATATTATTATGGGGATGAGTACCAAATCCTTCACCAGGTAACACTCTATCTTCATTAATAACCCGTAAAGCACCAAAATTTATCTTTTCAGGATTAAAGTAATTAGCAAAACTAAAACTATGATAAGAGTCAAGCCAACCATGTTGTGCATGACCACGATCATTAGCTTTATGTAATATAGTATTTAACATATCAACCTCCTAAGTTTCATTAATACCTATAATAATACTTTTTTTACATAAAACAATAATCAAAAATGGAACAATGTATTGTAATTAACTAACTAATTAAATAATCCCTGTTGTTATCTTTTCTTTTGCTATAATAATCGCCAAGCCGACCATACCTTCATTTAAAAGGAGCTACTATGCCTACTAAAAAAATAGCTGTAATCCTTGCAGGCTGCGGGGTTTTTGATGGCAGTGAAATTCATGAGTCTACTCTAACGTTACTTTACTTAAGTGAACAAGGTGCAGAAGTACAGTGTTTTGCTCCTAACATTAATCAAGCCCATGTTGTTAACCATATTACTCAACAAGAAGCAGCTGAAACTCGTAATGTTCTTGTGGAGTCCGCGCGTATCGCTCGTGGTAATATAAAAAATATTACCGAACTTAATGTGGATGATTTTGGCGCTCTAATTATTCCTGGTGGCTTTGGTGCTGCTAAAAACCTTTCAGACTTTGCCTTTAAAGGTGCTGACTGCACAGTTAATCCTGATGTATTAACTGCTGCTCAAGCCTTTGCTAAAGCTGAAAAACCTATTGGTCTAATGTGTATCGCTCCCCACTTAGCACCCAAAATATATGGTAGAGGTATTATCTGCACGATTGGTAAAGACACTAATACTGCTGCTGAAATAGAAAAAATGGGCGCTATCCACCAAGATTGTACAGTAGATAATATTGTAGAAGATAAATCTCATAAACTGATTACAACACCAGCTTATATGTTAGGCAAATCTATTGGCGATGTTGCACCAGGTATTAGAAAGTTGGTAGTACGTGTTTTACAACTTACTGATTTTCAGTAATTAAATTAATTTCTTAAGCATCCGTTCCTAGTAGGCTTTTTACTTTGTACTGTTTCTATCCATTAATTAGCTGAGACACTATCATGCTAGAAAAGCTATTCAAATTAAAGGCCAACAATACCACTATTAGAACCGAAATAATTGCTGGTTTTACCACCTTTCTAGCTATGGCTTATATCCTGTTTATTAACCCTAATATCTTAAGTGATGCTAATGGCGCAGAAATGGATCACTCTGCTGTATTTGTGGCTACTTGTTTAGCGGCTGTTATTGGTTCGCTAACCATGGGATTAATAGCTAATTACCCATTAGCCTTAGCACCTGGTATGGGACTTAATGTTTTCTTCTCCTACACAGTGGTTCATACCATGGGATACAGTTGGCAAGTTGCTTTAGGTGCTGTATTTATTTCTGCTACATTATTTTTTATGCTATCGCTATTTAGAATTCGTGAATGGATTATTAATAGTATCCCTCTAGCATTACGTTCAGCTATCGCCGCAGGTATCGGCTTATTTCTCGCTATTATTGGTTTACAAAAAGCAGGTATTATTATAGGGAACCCTGCTACTCTAGTAACTATTGGCGATCTTACAAAACCTGAGCCGTTACTGGCTATTTTAGGATTTTTTATTCTTATTGCTCTAGAAGCTCGCAAAGTACCTGGTTCGGTAATTATTAGCATATTAACAATAACTATTATTAGTATTGCGCTAGATATTACTCCTTTTAAAGGCATTGTTTCTGCACCACCCTCTATTGCACCTACCTTTTTACAGCTTGATATTGCAGGGGCATTTCAAGTGGGTATGATTGCTGTTATCTTTTCATTCTTATTTGTCGATTTATTCGATAACTCAGGCACATTAATTGGTGTGGCTAAAAAAGCTGGGCTTATGCGTGCGGATGGTTACCTACCAAGAATGGGACGGGTATTAATTGCTGACAGTACTGCCGCCATGTCTGGTTCATTACTAGGTACATCTACCACCACAAGCTTTGTAGAATCTACGGCAGGTGTTGCTGCTGGTGGTCGTACTGGCCTTACTGCTTGTGTGGTAGCACTATTCTTTTTATTAGCATTATTTGTTTCCCCTCTCGCAGAAAGTGTTCCTTTATTTGCCACTGCCCCTGCACTACTTTTCGTAGCTATTCTTATGGCATCTGGACTGGCAGAAATTGACTGGCATGATCTCACTACTTCGGCACCTGTATTAATTACGGCCATTGCTATGCCTTTTACCTACTCTATTGCCAATGGTATTGCTTTTGGCTTTATTAGTTGGACAGCTATTAAGTTATTAACTGGACGTACCAAAGAAGTTAACTCAGCATTAATCATACTTTCTATTCTATTTATTTTAAAATTTGCTTTTTTACACGAATAATTTATGAATACACTATTACCCAATCCTGCTGAGTACACTACTCAATTAACAGAGAAGCAGCAATATCTTACTGATTTACTCGCTCCCTTTAATGCGCCTAAGTTAGAAGTATTTGACTCTCCTACTGAACACTATCGCATGCGTGCAGAATTTAGGCTATGGCGAGAAGGTGAACAACTTGACTATGCAATGTTTAAACAAGGTGATAAACATACGCCTATTTTATTGGATAGTTTTCCTATTGCTAGTCAACAAATCAATGAATTAATGCCGCAATTAAAAGCTGCGTGGCAAGCTAGCAAAACATTATCTAATCGACTTTTTCAAATTGAATTTTTAACTACTCTGAAAGGTGATGCTGTTGTAACTCTTTGCTATCATCGCCCTTTAAATGAGCAATGGCAAACAGAAGCTGAACAGCTTGCCAAACAACTTAATATCAATATTATTGGTCGCTCTCGTAAACAACGTTTAGTGATTGGCAAAGACTATGCTATAGAAGAATTCACTGTAGCAGGTAAAAACTTTACCTACCAACAACCTGAATGTGCTATTACTCAACCTAACGGTATATTCTGTAATAAAATTATTAATTGGGCTTACGATTTATTAGGTACACGTAATGATGATCTATTAGAGCTTTACTGCGGTAATGGTAACTTTACCCTTCCCTTAGCAACACGGGTTCGCAAAGTACTGGCTACAGAAATCAGCAAAACCTCTGTTAAAGCGGCCTTACAGAATATTGCTGATAATCATATAGATAATATTAGTTTAGTAAGGCTATCTGCTGAAGAATTAACTCAAGCACTTAATCAAGTACGTCCTTTTAATCGACTAGCACATGTCGATTTAACCAGTTATCAATTTGTTACTGTTTTTGTTGATCCACCTCGAGCAGGCATGGATAAAGATACTTGTGAGCTGGTTCGACAATTTCCAAGAATCATTTATATTTCCTGCAACCCAGAGACTTTACTAGAAAATATCAAACAACTAGCAGACACTCATCAAATTAGCCGTTGTGCATTATTTGATCAATTTCCTTACACTCATCATATGGAATCAGGCGTATTATTAGAAAAAAAATAATACTTTGTTGCTATTTGTTCAGAAATATCTCTGTGTTTTTACGAAAAATACAGTATAATTCGCCCCCGCTATAAACAAATAGCGGATTTAACTGATTTTATGGAAGTATAATTCCATAGTCTTACGATTTTTATCTAGTTTTTCGCAGATCCCAACCATTACACTGCTCGGGTTAGTAATAAACAAGGCATAAGCAGCTTAAGTTTTTGGGTACTTGCGATTGCACATTGAGGCATTTCCATGACCCAGAAAAAAAACAGCTCATTTGCTGAGCTTGGTATTCACCCTAGTATTTTAGCTGCCATTGCAGCCGTTGGTTACGAAGAACCATCCCCTATTCAAGCAAAAGCAATTCCAGAGATTTTAGCTGGCCACGATATTATTGGCCAAGCACAAACAGGTACAGGTAAAACCGCTGCTTTTGCATTACCTATTTTAAGTAAAATTGATCCTACTAATCGCCATACACAAGTATTGGTATTAGCGCCTACTCGTGAGCTAGCCTTACAAGTAGCTGATGCATTTGAAAGCTATGCTAAACAAATGCCTACTGTTAAAGTAGCTGCTATTTATGGTGGTGCCCCTATGGGTGCACAACTTAAAGCCATTCGCAATGGCGTACAAGTATTAGTAGCTACCCCTGGTAGATTATGTGATCACCTACGTCGTGATGCTAATTTTTTATCAGGCGTACAATTTCTTGTTTTAGATGAAGCGGATGAAATGTTAAAGCTTGGTTTTATGGATGATTTAGAAAGCATCTTTAAAACACTTCCTAAAAAGCGTCAAACAGCTTTATTCTCAGCAACTTTACCTGCTTCAATTAAGGCTATTGCTGAAAAACAATTAAACGATCCTAAACATATCAAAATAGCTAATAAGACTCAAACTGTTGAAAGTATTGAACAAACTTATTTAATGGTGCATCCAGATCAAAAGAATGCTGCCGTATTACGTTTGTTAGAAGTAGAAGATTTTGATGCATTAATCGCCTTTGTTCGTACCAAACAAGCTACCTTAGATTTAGCGATGGAATTAGAGATCAAAGGTTATCGTGTTGCTGCCCTAAATGGTGATATTGCACAAAATCAACGTGAAAAAGTGATTGAATCATTAAAAGATGGTCGTTTAGATATTGTAGTGGCTACTGATGTGGCTGCACGTGGTTTAGATGTACCGCGTATTACTCACGTATTCAATGTGGATATGCCTTACGATCCTGAATCTTATGTACACCGTATTGGTCGTACAGGTCGTGCAGGTCGTACAGGTAAAGCTTTATTATTAGTGACTCCACGTGAACGTCGTATGTTACAGACTATTGAGCGTGTAACCAAACAAGAAGTAAGTGAAGCCACTTTACCTAACGCACAAAGTATTTTAGTTGCTAGAATTAAACGTTTAACTAAAAATCTACAACCTTTTGCTAAACCAGAAGCTAACCAACAACACTATGTTGATCTCGTTAATCAATTAACAACTGATCTTGCTTGCTCAGTAGAAGAGTTAGCAGTTGCCTTATTACGTCGTGCTACCAATCGTCGTCCATTAACAGTGGAAGAAATTGAGAGAACCGAACCTAAATTAACCCCTATCAGTAATGTGAAACGCGAGCCTAGAGAGCGTAAAGAACGTGGCGAGCGTGGCGACAGAAAAGAAAGAGGGGATCGTAAAGAGCGCGGTGAACGTGGCGACAGAAAAGAAAGAGGCGAACGTAAAGAACGTGGTGAGCGTAGCGAACGCGGACCAAGAATAGAGCGCGAAGGCCGTTCTAGCAGCCGCTCTAACGATAGAGTATCAGAAGGAAAAGTACGTTGCCGTACACCCGTTGGTAGTTTAGATGGTGTTGCTGCCAAGAACTTATTAGGTGCTATTCTTAATGAAGCTGGCATTAATAAAGATCAGATTGGTAAAATCACTATCCGTGATAGCTTTAGTATAGTGGAACTTCCTGAAAAAGGATTAGAAAAAATCCTAACTAAACTCAAAGATACGCGAGTGGCAGGTAAACCATTAAAGCTTCGTCGCTATCGCGAAGATTAAGTTAAACTAAAAGCCGACACTATGTCGGCTTTGTTTAATCTCAGGGAAATATAATGGAAGAAATTCGTTATCAAATAAACATGGTATATACATTAACCATGCTTAAGAAATCTGTTTTCCGTTATTGGAAAAGGGCTTTGGGTTGGCGCTATTTTATAGCCATGCTATTTATTGGTTTCTGCTTTATTAGTGCCATAGTGAAAGGTGATACCTCCTGGATGATGGGGGCTTTTGCAGTAATATTTACTGCAGGTATACTGTTTGGTATCAGTGTTTATCTTAATAATCGCTACCATGTCTTAGGTACATTTAATGCACTACAAAACCCTACTGTCACTTTTAAAGTATACGATGAAAAATTTGCCCTTGCTTCCGAATTAGGTGAAGGCGAATGGCCTTGGACAGCCATCAAAGAAATTTGGCAATACCAAGACACATGGTTGGTTTTCCTAGCACGCGCTAGTTATGCAACCTTTCCTTTAGAAGCCATTCATGCTGAAGCACAAAGTTTTATATTAGAAAAAGTACAGGAAGCAGGCGGCCAAATTAAATAACGTGCAATTACTTAATTATTTTTTAACTAGTTGGAAGGATCTTACTACCCATAAAAAAGTCTGGGCACTTACCCTGCCAATGATTTTATCTAATCTTTCTGTACCTCTCGTATCCCTTGTAGATACGATGGTAATGGGTAGATTACCAGAAGCCCATAATTTAGCCGCAGTCACTGTAGGTAGTACTAGCTATCTTTTTATAGTGGGCTGTTTAAGCTTTTTCCGTATGGGAACTATTGGTTTTACAGCACAAGCTGTAGGCCGTCAGCAAGGCTCAACATTAAGACAAATTCTTCTGCAAAGTTTATTGCTAGCGCTTGGTTTATCCATACTGCTTATCTTTTTAGCTATTCCCTTTTATCAGCTCACTTTATATTGGATTCAGCCTAACCAAGAATTTCATGAAGCAGCTCAACAATTTTTTACTTGGCGTATTTTAGGGCTACCAGCTGCTTTACTTAACTATACATTAGTGGGTTGGTATTTAGGCTCACAAAATGCACGCATACCTCTTGTTATATTAATTACCACCAATATTATTAATATGGTGTTATCGGTTTGGTTTGTACTTTATCTTGATAAAGGGGTAATAGGTGCAGGACAAGCAGCAGTTATTGCAGAATGGTCTGGTTGTTTAATAGGTTTTTGCTTTATCTATGTGCCACTTAAACAATATGCAGGGCAATGGTTATTATCTACTTTAAAGCATTGGAATACGTGGAAGGCTTTACTTACGGTTAATAGAGATATTTTTATTCGCAGTTTAACCCTACAAGGTGTGTTTTTCTTACTCATGCTGCAAGGCGCGCGTTTAGGCGAAGAAACAGTGAGTGCCAATATCATTATTATTAATGGCCTGACTATTACCGCTTATATTCTTGATGGTTTTGCCCATGCTATTGAAGCATTATGTGGCAAAGCTATTGGTGAAAAAAATAAACTTACCCTTAGAACCACATTAATTGTGGCCTGTGGCTGGGCATTATTGGCTAGTTTATTATTTGCTATAAACTTTCTACAGTTTGGTCATTACTTCATTAACTTACAAACCACCATTGTAAGTATTCGAGAACAAGCTTATCCACTTGTTCCTTACTTAGCTATTTTACCCTTAATCACTGTTTGGAGTTATGTGTTAGATGGTTTATTTATTAGCGCAACACGTGCTAAAGAAATGCGTAATAGTATGTTACTCGCTTTTATTATCAGTTTACCACTAGGCTTTCTTTTACAACCTTTAGCGAATAATGGTTTATGGATAACCTTTCTAACTTTTATGGCATTACGCAGTATTATATTGGGCTATATTAGTTGGAAAATTACTAAACGTAATCAATGGATTAATCAAAAAGCATAAAAAAAAGGGTTAGCCTAAGGGAAGTACTAACCCTGTGAGTGAAACGTAATTATTCAATAAAAACTAAATAACCGTTAACTTATGCTGAAACAGCTTGTTTAGGTTCATCACCATATAAGCGTTTATGTTCTGCCACTATTTGATCCACCGAACCTGGATCAGCTAATGTACTGGTATCACCTAATTGCTCATATTCAAAACTTGCTATCTTACGCAGAATACGACGCATGATTTTGCCTGAACGTGTTTTAGGTAGCATAGGTGCCCATTGAATATAATCAGGGGTAGCAATAGGGCCAATTTCATGACGAACCCATTCCCTTAACTCATTCATTAGTTCATCAGAAGTTTCTTCGCCCTCAGCTAACGTTACATAAACATAAATACCTTGCCCTTTAATAGGGTGTGGAACTCCTACTACAGCCGCTTCAGCTACTTTATTATGAGCAATCATCGCGCTTTCAACTTCAGCTGTACCAATACGATGACCAGATACGTTTAGAACATCGTCGACACGACCTGTAATCCACCAATAACCATCCTCATCACGACGCGCACCATCACCCGTAAAATACATACCTTTAAAGGTCTTAAAGTAAGTATCCACAAAACGATCATGGTCACCATAAATACTACGCGCTTGCCCTGGCCAAGAATCAATAATGACTAGGTTACCTTCCGCAGGTCCATCAATTAAATTACCTAAGTTATCGACGATGGCAGGTTGTACACCAAAGAATGGTTTAGTCGCAGAACCTGGTTTAGTTTCTGTTGCACCTGGTAATGGAGTAATTAAGATACCCCCTGTTTCTGTTTGCCACCATGTATCCACAACAGCACATTTTTGCTTACCCATTTCATCATGGTACCATTGCCATGCTTCTGGATTAATTGGTTCACCTACTGAACCTAATACTCTTAAACTACTACCATCATAGCCCTCAACAGCTTTCTTACCATGTGCCATCATGGCACGAATAGCAGTAGGTGCAGTATAAAGAATATTCACTCGATGCTTATCAACCACCTGAGCCATACGTTTAATATCAGGGTAAGTAGGTACACCTTCAAATAATAAGGTAGTAGCACCATTAGCTAGAGGGCCATAAACGATATAGCTGTGACCTGTAATCCAACCAACATCGGCTGTACACCAATAAATATCACCTGGCTTATAATCAAAAATGCGCTCATGGGTTAAAGAGGCATATACCATATAACCACCTGTGGTATGCAACACACCTTTAGGTTTACCAGTTGAGCCTGAGGTATATAGAATAAATAATGCTTCTTCAGCACCCATTTCTTTTACAGCACAACGATCTGAAGCTACTTTCATTAAATCGTCATACCAAATATCACGATGAGGATACCAACGAATTTGGCCATTAGTACGTTTGCATACAATCACTTTTTGTACACTATAAGTATTAGGATTGGTTAATGCCTCATCAACATTTTCTTTTAAATTAATGACTCTACCTGCACGTAAGCCTTGATCGGCAGTAATCACTACTTTTGACTTACAGTCCGCTATACGGCCTGCTAAAGATTCTGGGGAAAATCCTGCGAAAACAACTGAGTGAATAGCACCAATTC
>JBEBWU010000016.1:0-12399 GCA_040391985.1 Entomomonas sp.
TGATGGTATAGATATTACCCTACGCCAAGGTGAAACATTAGGCATAGTGGGTGAAAGCGGTTCAGGTAAATCAACATTAGGTTTAGCTGTATTAAAACTATTGAAGAGTCAGGGTAAAATTAATTTCCAAGGGCTTGAAATCGACCAATACAGCCAAAAACAAATGCGCCCTATTCGCCGCCAAATGCAAGTAGTATTTCAAGATCCCTTTGGTAGCCTTAGTCCACGTATGTCAGTTGGACAAATTATTGGTGAAGGTTTAAAAATTCACAACATAGGTTCGCGAGAAGAACAAGAAACTGCTATTATTAGAGCATTAAATGAAGTAGGTTTGGATGAAGATTGTATTAATCGTTATCCTCATGAGTTCTCTGGAGGACAGAGGCAGCGTATTGCCATTGCTCGAGCCCTAGCACTTAAACCATCGCTTATTTTATTAGATGAACCTACTTCAGCGTTAGACCGTACAGTACAAAAGCAAGTTGTAGAACTTCTTAAATCACTTCAAGAGAAGTATAATCTTGCTTATTTATTTATTAGCCATGACTTAGCTGTAGTCAAGGCACTTAGTCATCAACTGATGGTAATTAAATCAGGGCATGTGGTAGAGAAAGGGCCTGCCGAGCAACTCTTTTCCTCTCCACAACATCCCTATACTAAGCAATTATTGGAAGCTGCGTTTTTGGCTCCCATTAATGACAATGAAACAGTTCCAAAAGAGGAATAAACTATGGGTTTTTTAACAGGTAAGCGTGCGTTAATTGTTGGTGTTGCAAGTAAATTATCAATCGCTTCTGGTATTGCCGCTGCTATGCATCGTGAAGGTGCAGAGCTAGCCTTCACTTATCAAAATGATAAATTGAAAGGTCGTGTAGAAGAATTTGCTGAAGGTTGGGGTTCTAACAAAGATTTATGCTTTCCATGCGATGTAGCGAGTGATGAGCAAATCGAACAAGTATTTGTTGATCTAGCTAAAAAATGGGATGGTATTGATATTATTGTACACGCAGTAGGTTTCGCACCAGGCGATCAGTTAGATGGCGATTTCACCACTGTAACTAACCGCGAAGGCTTTAAAATTGCTCATGATATCAGTTCATACAGCTTTATCGCACTAGCCAAAGCTGGCCGTAAAATGTTAGAAGGCCGTAATGGTTCATTATTAACCCTTTCTTATTTAGGTGCTGAACGCACTATGCCTAACTACAACGTAATGGGTATGGCAAAAGCTAGTCTTGAAGCAGGTGTGCGTTACTTAGCAGGTAGCCTTGGTCCAGAAGGCACGCGTGTTAATGCTATTTCTGCAGGTCCTATCCGTACTTTAGCTGCTTCTGGTATTAAAAGCTTCCGTAAAATGCTAGCTGCTAACGAACGTCAAACACCTCTTCGTCGCAATGTAACAATTGATGAAGTAGGTAATGCAGCAGCCTTCTTATGTTCAGATTTAGCCTCTGGTATCTCTGGCGAAATCCTTTATGTAGATGGTGGTTTCAACACTACTGCTATGGGTACATTAGAAGATTAATTCTACTCACCATCCAGCTTCTGCTGGATGGTATTACCATACCTCTTACCTCATTTAACCATATAGCTTTTGCTATAACTAGGGAAACACCTAAAGATGCCGTTATACCAACAGCCTTTTCTTGTTAGCTCCCTGTTAATAGCGCTTGTTAGCCTAAATGTAAATGCCCTACCTTTTAGTATAGGTCCTGTAGAAGGGCAATTTGAAACAGAACTCTCTATTAAAAATAGTTGGTCAACCGCCAAACCAGACCATAACTTTATTGGTCATAATAATAGTGGCAGAGGTTTAGCTACAACCAATGATAACAACCGATTAAATTTTAAAAAAGGCGATAGTTTTTCCCGTTTATTTAAGGGTAAACACAGTATGCACCTTAAATATGATAACTATGGTTTACTGATTAGTGGTCAATACTGGTATGACTTTGTAGAAAAAAACCAACGGCAACCTTTTGCCAATATCAGTGACCGTGATCGTTATATCAGCTCACGATCATCAGGAGCCGAATTACAACAAGCTTTTGTTTACCACCACTACCAACTAGCTGATAAACAAGGCACCGTTCGTTTAGGTCAACAATTGCTTAATTGGGGAGAAGAACGTTTTATTACGGGTGGTATTAATGTTATCAATCCTATTGATAACCGAGAAGGCTGGCGTTCAGATATGAATACCCGCGCTGAACGCACACCAGTAAGTTTACTGTCTTTTTCCCAACAGCTCACCCAAAACCTTTCTACCGAATTTTTTTACCAATTAGATTGGCATCCTGCTGCTTCTGAAAATTGTAATTCTTTTTTTGCGACTAATGATTATACAACCCATGGCTGCACTGATAACTTACGTGTACTACGCTCTGCCAACCAATTATCTAATGCTGATTTAGCCGCCCTTGCAGGTGTCAATATAAGTAATGAAGGTATTTTATTACGACGTGACAAAGATAAGCGAGCCAAAACTTCTGGGCAATTTGGTATCGCCTTAAATTATTATGCTGAACCTATTTCTACTGATTTAGGTTTCTATTTTATTAATTATCATAGTCGTACAGGTTTTATTAATGGTCGCTCAGCCAATCAAGCTGCTATTAATCAAGCTACTGGCTTAGGCTCACTTGCTCCAGAATGGTTAGCAGGCCACTCAAGCTACTTTATTGACTATCCTGAAAATATTCATTTGTATGGGATTAGCTTTGCAAAAGATATTAGTGGTGATCTAATATGGCGTGGTGAATTTAGCTATCGCCCCAATATGCCAATCCAAATTAGCCCCGTTGAGTTATTTAAAAATACCATAGGTGAAATAAATACCTTAACCGCTAATCAAAAAATAAAAGGCTATGACCGTAAACGGGTGAGTCAATTACAAACTAGCTTAACCAAAACTACTAATGAAATAATGGGTGCCAAAGAGTTTAATTTAACTTCTGCACTAGGTATGACTTATATTGCTGGTTTAGGTAAGCAAACCTTATATGGTCGAGAGACTGTATTTGGTAGTGGCTATGATTGCACCATTGGTACACGTTATTGTGAAAAAGATGGTTTCACTACGCGTTTTGCTTGGGGTTATCGCATCCAAGGTGAATGGCAATACCAAGATATTTTACTTCCCCGCTTAACGCTAAAACCTAGTATCAGTTGGTTACACGATGTACAAGGTTATTCGCCAAGTAATGAAGCTACCTTTGTAGAAGGACGTAAAGCTATTAGTTTGGGTGTAACGGCTGAATATCTAAAAACTTACTATGCTGCATTAAACTACACTAACTTCTTTGGTGGTCGTTATAACACTTGGTCAGATAGAGATTTCGCCAGTTTAGAAATGGGTTTAAAATTCTAAATAAAACTTTTCCACTAAAGTATTCTCTAAGCCACTATTACTCTTTAAAAAAATCACTAAAATATAGCTTTTTACCTATCATAGAGAATCAATCATGCCTGTTTGGTTAATTACTGCATTAATGCTTACTGTATCTAATTTATTTATGACTTTTGCATGGTATGGTCATCTACGCAGTATGCAAAGTAAACCATGGATTATTGCTGCTTTAGTAAGCTGGGTTATTGCTTTAGGGGAATACTTAATTCAAGTACCCGCTAATCGAATTGGCTACACTCAGCTCTCTCTAGGCCAATTAAAAATTATGCAAGAGGTGATAACACTAGCGGTATTTGTTCCCTTTAGTATCTACGTGATGAACCAACCATTAAAACTCGATTACCTATGGGCAGGCGTATGTATGATGGGTGCTGTATTTTTTATCTTTCGTAGTTAATCTCATATAACAATAATGAAAATTATATGAAACTATCATTGATTAAGTTTACTGATATAATTAATCAATTATTATTTAAGGTAACATAATGCAATTAGGACTAGATTTTAATTTAGTAGAAGATTTAATCGCAGGTGTTGATGAGGTAGGAAGAGGTCCTTTATGTGGCCCTGTTGTCACAGCTGCTGTTATTCTTGATCCTGCTAAGCCCATTACTGGTTTAAATGACTCTAAAAAACTTTCAGAAAAAAAACGTGAGTCTTTATTTGAAGAAATTAAAGAAAAAGCATTAGCATGGTCTATCGCTCGAGCAGAAGTAGCAGAAGTGGATAAGCTAAATATTTTACATGCCACTATGTTAGCCATGAAACGTGCAGTAGAAGGTTTACAAATTACCCCAAAACTAGCCTTAATTGATGGTAATAGATGCCCTCAATTAAATATACCTTGCTCTGCAGTTATTAAAGGTGATGCAACGGTACCTGCTATTGCTGCTGCTTCCATTTTAGCCAAAGTCACCCGTGACAGAGAAATGGTAGAACTTGATAAACAATACCCAGGTTATGGTATAGCAGGACATAAAGGTTATCCAACAGCTACTCATTTAGCTGCGCTAAAGCAATTAGGCCCTACTATTATCCATAGATATTCATTTGCTCCTGTACGGATGGCTGCCGAACTATTTAAAGAAAGAACATCATTATGATTGATCCCCGTTTTGCAGGAATTGCACGCTTATATGGTGAACAAGGATTAACTCGCCTACAAAATGCTCATATTGCTATTGTTGGTATTGGTGGTGTTGGTTCTTGGGCAGCAGAAGCATTAGCTCGAACAGGAGTTGGTGAACTGACTTTAATTGACTTGGATGATATTTGTATATCCAATACTAATCGTCAATTACATACACTACAAATGAATGTCGGCAAAACCAAAGTAGAGATAATGGCGGAACGTATTCAACAAATTAATCCAACTTGCAAGGTACACTCTGTTATCGATTTTGTTACTCGCGATACCATGGCAGAGATAATTCATAATGATTTAGATGGTGTTATTGATTGTATAGATAGTGTAACCTCTAAAGCTGCCTTAATTGCTTGGTGTAAACGGAGAAAAATCCAAATTATTACAACAGGTGGCGCAGGCGGACAAATAGACCCAACTCAAATCCAGATTACTGATTTAAATAAAACTTATAACGATCCTCTAGCAGCAAAAGTTCGTTCTTTATTACGTCGAGATTATGGTTTTTCTAAAACTGCAGGACGTCATTACAGTGTGCCTTGCGTGTTTTCTACAGAGCAATTACGTTACCCACAAGAAGATGGTAATGTATGCCAAACTAAGGGCTTTACTGGTGATGGAACCCGTTTAGATTGTTCAGGTGGGTTTGGAGCAGTCACTATGGTCACTGCTAGCTTTGGCATGGCTGCTGCTGCAAAAATGACAGAAAAAATAGTTAATGGCTCGCGTCGACCAAGTGAAAAATAAACTGTTAAGAGTTAATTAACTTAAGGGTCGCTTCTGCTGCTTTTTCAGAAGCATTTTGCCGCAAGGTTAAATGAATAGCTTTGAAACTATCTGTTTGCTCTTTAGTTTTACCTTCTAGTAATGGCTGCAATTCTGCAAATAACTTATCAGGCTCAGCTTTATCTTGAATCATCTCTGGTACTAATAATCGTCCTGCTAAAATATTAGGTAAAGAAACATAAGGTGTTTTCACCAAACGTTTAGCAATCCAATAAGTTAGGGATGCTAACTTATAAGCTACCACCATTGGGCGCTCATAAAGTAATGCTTCTAATGTCGCTGTGCCCGAGGCAATTAATACTACATCACAAGCAGCTAAAGTTTCATGAGATTGACCATCTAATAATGTAATAGGTAGTTTATGAGATATCAATAATTCTTCAATCTGCTCTTTTCGTTGCTGATTAGCACAAGGTATAACAAATTTTGTATTTGGGTAGTGCTCTAAAATAATATCAGCTGTTTTAAGAAATACAGGCGCTAACCGACTAACTTCTCCCCCTCGGCTACCTGGCATTAATGCAACTACCTTATTATCTTGAAGAATACCTAATGTTGTCTTAGCGGCAACCCTATCAACCTCTAAAGGAATCGTATTTGCTAATGGATGACCTACAAAACAGACAGGGACATCATATTTTTCATAAAATTTAGCTTCAAAAGGAAATAATGTTAGCACTAAGTCACATGCTTTTTTTATTTTAAAAACACGTTTTTGCTTCCATGCCCATACCGAGGGACTAACATAGTGAATAGTTTTAATGCCTGTTTCACGTAATTTTAATTCAATACCCAAATTAAAATCAGGTGCATCAATACCAATAAATACATTAGGCTTAGCAGCAATAATATCTTTAATTAATTTAGCACGACGTTTTATAAGTTCAGGTAAACGACCTAAAACCTCTACCAACCCCATAATAGAAAGGCGTTCCATTGGGAACATAGAAACTAAACCTTCAGCTTCCATTTTAGGGCCACCAACACCAATAAATTGTACATTAGGATGTTGTTGTTTTAGGGAAGCCATTAAGCCTGCCCCTAAAATATCACCTGAAGCCTCTCCTGCTACTAGCGCAATACAAAGAGGCTTAGTATTAGCGTGTAATTCCACGTTTGGAGTTAATGATTGAGTCACGGAATAAAGCGACCTCAGAATATTGATTAGCTAACTCAGCTAATTCATTAATAGCTTGTTCTGTTGTTAATCCTTTACGATAAACAATTTTGTAAGCTGTTCGCAAAGCATGAATAATATTATCAGCAAAACCTTTACGATGTAGGCCTTCAAAGTTCATGCTACGAGCTTCAGCTGGATTGCCCAATACCAAAACAAAAGCAGGTACATCTTTACTAATAAAAGAAGCTGCTCCTAGGAAACTATAAGCGCCTATATGACAATTTTGATGTACTAAAGCGTAACCACCTAATATTGCCCAATCGCCCACATGGCAGTGACCTGCAACACCAGAATTATTTACCATAATCACATGATTACCAATAACTGAGTCATGACCAATATGTACATAGGCCATAATTAGATTATGGTTACCAATAGTTGTTTCACTACGATCTTGAACTGTTCCGCGATGAATAGTTACGCCTTCTCGAATAATATTATGGTCACCCATCACTAAACGTGTAGGTTCACCTTTATATTTCATATCTGGAGTATCTTCACCAACAGATGAAAACTGATAAATATGATTATGACACCCTATCTTAGTAGGGCCTTTAATAATAACATGAGATTCTATTATTGTTCCTTCACCGATCTCTACATCAGGACCAATAATAGACCATGGACCAACTTTAACGTTATCCGCTAATTTAGCCTTAGGATCTACAATAGCTCGTGAATCAATCAAACTCATAATTTGCGTTCCGCACAAATTACCTCAGAAGCTGCCACTTCTTTACCATCAACCAAAGCTTGGCATTCAAATTTCCAAATAGTACGCTTGGCACCTAAAAATTTAGCTCTTAACTCTAATTTGTCACCTGGTAATACTGGCTGACGAATTCTTAATTTATCAGTACCCACGAAATAATACAATGTACCATCTGTAGGTTTTGCACCCATCATTTTAAAGCTTAAAATACCTGCTGCCTGTGCCATTGCTTCCAGTACCAATACACCTGGCATAATAGGATGATTTGGAAAATGACCTTCAAAAAACGGCTCATTAATAGTAACGTTTTTATAAGCACGGATGGTTTTTACTTCACCCTCAATATCTAATTCTTCAACACGATCTACCAATAAAAATGGGTAACGTTGCGGTAAATGTTCAAAAATCTCTTTAATATCCATCTTCATCAGTACAGACCTATCTAATATAATTTAACCAAGCAGTATAGTATAAAAGCTATTTACGATGAACTTTTATTATTTGTATCTAACTCTGCTAATTTCTTTTCTAATTGACGTATTTTATTTGCCATTTCATCTAAATTTCTAAAACGAGCAACACTTTTACGCCATTCTTTTGAAGTTTGTATAGAAGTACCAGATGAATAAGTACCAGGCTCAGAAATTGATTTTGTAACCATAGACATCCCTGTAAACATGACATTGTCACAAATCTCTAAGTGTCCTGCTATACCTGTATTACCACCTATAATACATCGTTTACCAACCTTAGTACTGCCTGAAATCCCACTACTACCAGCCATCGCCGTGTGGTCACCAATCTGTACATTATGGCCGATCATTATGTTATCTAATTTTACATCATTGCCTAGAATAGTATCAGATAATGCACCACGATCTACTGCTGTATTAGCACCAATTTCAACATCATCACCTAATGTAACACCACCAATTTGTGCTATTCTAAACCAATTTCCTTGCTCAATAGCAAAACCAAAACCTTCGCCACCAATCACTGCACCAGATTGAATAACTACTCTTTTACCAATTTTTACATCATGATATAAAGTAGCACGAGGTGCAATCCAACCATCTTCACCAATCAAACAACGCTCACCAATAAAGCTATGAGCACCTATTACCGTTCTGGCACCAACAACTACATTTGCCTCAATAACGACATAAGCACCAATACTAGCTGTTGGATCAATTTTTGCTGACTCTGCAATAATGGCTGTTGGATGAATACCAGGTTGACTGACAGGTTTTGTGTCAAATAAATAAGAAACCTTAGCATAGGTTAGATAAGGATCATCTAATAAAATAGCATTGCCAGTAAAAGCTTCTGCCAGATCTGCTTTAAGTAAAACTGCACCAGCTTTCGTTTCAGTTAAAAATTTCTTATATTGCACATTTGCTAAAACACTTAGATCATTTTCTGTTGCTGTTTGCAGACTAGCCAAACCACTAATGACATAGTTTGGATCACCTTTAACAGTTCCATTAAATTTTTCAGCTAATTCGGCAAGTGTATATTTAGGCATATTAATTCGTATTATTTCATTTTGTTTAAACGATCAATTACTTGTTTAGTAATATCATATTGTGGCTTTACATCTACTACCGCACCACTTTCTAATACTAAGTCAAAGCCACCTGCTTTTAGTGCATCTTCAACTGCTTTATCTAATTTTGGCTTGATAATCTTAAGCATATCTTGATCTGCTTTCATTTTACTATCATTAAGTTCTTTAGATTGCATTTGAAAATCACGGGCTTTTTGATTGAGTTCAAGCTCCAAACGCTCACGTTCAGCCTGTTTCATTTTTGAGCCATTTTTAATTAAATTGTCTTGTAATTTTTTTGCTTGCTCTTCTAATGATTTTAATTTAGTAATACGTGGACCAAATCTTTTTTCAGAATCTACAGCATATTTTTTAGCAACATCAGACTCCAATAATGCCATCTGATAATTTAACACCGCAATCTTCATTTCAGCAAAAGCTGGAGCACTAAATGCTAGAAATGCAACTAACGCTAGCTTAGTAAGTTTATACATAAATTACGCTCCTAAAAACCTGTAATATTTTGCTTATAACCAATAAATTAAAAAGTTTGTCCCAATGAGAATTGGAAGATTTGAGTATCTGCATCATCTGGTTTCTTAATAGGCAGAGCCAAACTAAAACTAAGTGGACCAAAGGCTGTAACCCAAGTTACACCAACCCCTACTGAACTAGCTAAATCGCCAAAATTTGGACTTTTACAATTCTTAGTGGTTGATAATGGGCAATTATTGCTAAACACATTACCCGCATCCCAGAATAAGGCTGTTCTTATAGTTCTTTGATCATTTACAAAAGGTGTTGGCACTATTAACTCTACACCACCTGTAATTAGGATATTACCACCAAATGGGTCATCATCATCATCCCAATCATCATAATATTGGTTGTAATATCTATAACTTGGTGTACTACGAGGACCTAATGAACCATCTTTAAAGCCCCTCACTGAATTATATCCACCTGCGTAATAGTTCTCGTAGAATGGCAACATATCAGTTGAACCATAACCATCACCATAACCTAAATCAGTATGGAAACGTAAAATATAGTTATCTGTAATAGGTTTAAAGTATTGCGCACTATAATCTATTTTATAGAACGTTAAATCACTACCTGGAATAGCTATTTGCACAGAAGCTGTTTGAGAAGCGCCTCGAGTAGGTAGTAAACCTCTATTTAAAGTAGACTTACCCCAACCTAAATTAAGTTTATAGTTAAGATAGTTAGAACCATAATCATCTATAAAACGATAAACCTCTTCGGCACTTGCATTACCTGATTTAATTTTATCATTTTGAACAGTTAAACCATAACTTACACTAGATGTTTCACTGATAGGGTAACCAAAGCTAAAACCAGCACCAAAACTATCCACCGAATAACTAGTATAATCAACATCCAGTTTATCGTAGTCTGTAGTTCTATAAAATACATTGTAGCCTAGACTAACACCATCTACAGTCCAGTAAGGATTTAAGTAGCTAAAGTTAATATTCGTTTGGTAATCACTACGGGTCATACCAATACCAACTTTATTACCTGTTCCTAAGAAGTTGTCTTGCTTAATAGAACCACCCAATACTAAACCCGAACTTTGTGCAAAACCAACAGAGGCTGAAATAGAACCTGATGGTTGCTCTTCAACTGTATAATTTACATCTACCTGATCATCTGTACCTGGTACAGGAGCTGTTTCTACTTTTACTTCTTTAAAATAACCTAGTCGTTCTAGACGTGTTTTAGATTGATCAATCAAATAAGTAGAAGCCCAACCACCTTCCATCTGACGCATTTCACGACGCAACACCACATCTTCAGTTTTGGTATTACCACGATACTGGATACGATTAACATACACTCGCTTACCTGGATCCACAATAAAAGTAATAGATACTGTATGATCTTCTGGATGAGTCTCAGGGATACCTCGTACATCAGCAAATGCATAACCATCATTACCTAAACGACGACTTACTAATTCTGAAGAAGTAACCATTAACTTACGAGAAAAAACTTGTCCATTTTGGACTAGTAATAAAGAACGTAATGTGTCTTCGGAGAGTTTTAAATCACCTTCCATTTTTACATCACGAATTCGATATTTATCACCTTCCTCAATATTAACAGTGATATAAACACTTTTCTTATCAGGTGTAATAGAAACTTGGGTAGAAGCAATATCCATATTTACATAACCACGGTCCATATAATAAGAACGTAGTCTTTCCAAGTCACCCGATAATTTTTCACTGGAATAATTATCAGCACTGCTAAAGAAGCGGTACCATTTCTTAGTTTTTAATTCAAATAAATTGATTAATGTTTCATCAGGAAAAACTGTATTTCCTACCACATTAATATGTGAAATAGAGGCAACAACCCCTTCATTAATATTTATTTTTAAGCGAACACGATTTCTAGGTTCAGAAATAACTTCAGTTTCAATATTTGCTGAATAACGGCCTTGTGCAACATATTGACGAAGCAACTCATTACGTACCCTTTCTAGAGTAACTCGTTGGAAGATTTCCCCTTCTGCCAAGCCTGCTTGACGTAGACCTTTTAATAAGTCTTCAGTTTTAATTGCCTTATTACCAGAAATATCAATACTAGCAACAGAAGGTCTTTCAACTACTGTAACTAATAATACATTACCACTACGACTCAACCTAATATCTTGAAAGTAACCTGCCCTAAATAAGGCCTTAGAGGCGTCAGCAAGACTTGCCTCATCTACTTGGTCACCAATTCTAATGGGTAATGCTGCAAACACACTACCTGCAGAAACACGCTGCAAACCATTTATACGAATATCAGAAATAGTAAAGGACTCAGCATGAACCTCCATTGAGATAAAAGCTGCCAACACCAGCGGTAATAACAAATATTTCATGTTGCCCTTTTAATCCTGAATAATACCTGAACAATAAAAATGAACTTTAAACTTTGCATTATAACCAATTTAAATCATTCATAATAGCAAATAACATTACACCTATCATTAAAAAAACGCCTAGCTGTAATGCCGCACCCTGAATTTCTTCTGGTATAGGGCGGCCGCAGATCCACTCAATAACATAAAATAAGAGATGTCCACCATCTAGCACGGGGATAGGTAATAAATTAAGAATACCTAAACTAACACTGAACAAAGCTAAAAACTTTAAAAAGTAGATAAACCCTGAATCAAAACTAGAACCTGCTACTTTAACAATACCAATAGGACCACTCAAGTTTTTTACTGACATTTCACCAGTAAACATTTTTTTAATAGATTCTAGTGTTAAAAAGGTAAAAACCCATGTTTGATCTAAAGATTTCACCATCCCATCAATAACACCATAATTAACATGGCGCACCATTGAATCAGGCCAAGTGATTTTACCCATTATTTCTATTCCCATATAACCAGCATCTGGCATATTAGGCATAGTTGTTAATGATACTTGTGCAGAATAATCTTGTCCATTACGTTCATAACCTATAACAACACGTTTGTTAGGAGATTTTTTTATCTGTTCAGCTAATATTTGCCAATCCGTTATGGCTTCATTATTGAAACTTTTAATCAAGTCTCCTTGCTGTAAACCTGCTTGCTCTGCAGGACCAGCTTTTACAA
>JBEBWU010000017.1:0-12061 GCA_040391985.1 Entomomonas sp.
TGTACGGGGCTTTCACCCGCTATGGCCGCCCATTTCAGAGCGTTACACGACTAAAGCAATGGCCTTAGCCGAGGCTGATTTGCACTTCTACACCAGCTGCAAGATCAAGCTTCATTAACGCATCAACTGTTTTATCAGTTGGTTGCACGATATCTAGTACTCTTTTATGAGTACGAATTTCATATTGATCACGCGCGTCTTTATTAACGTGCGGAGAAATCAATACAGTAAATCTCTCTTTACGAGTTGGTAATGGTATTGGACCACGAACTTGAGCCCCAGTACGTTTCGCAGTATCTACGATTTCCTGAGTTGATTGATCGATCAAGCGGTGATCAAATGCCTTTAACCGAATACGAATTTGTTGGTTTTGCATGTTGACCTCAGACTCTAATAACTTTCAACAGGCGGACTATGCCCACTGAAAAGAGGCGCAATTCTACGAGGAGTTAGCCTTACTGTCAATCATTAATATCGTTTTAAGTTGACTATTTCAATAGCGTTCAGGATAGCTTAGACAAAGACTATAAGAAGTCTTAGTTTATTTATATACTATTTATATTTTTTAACATTGAAATATATTGTTACAATTTATAGGCTAAATGCTTAGCTATAAACAACTCATCCGTAATTTCCTGTATAACTTTTTGATTGGTTGAAAATAGACTTGCCACATCAAATACCCCCTGTTCTTGATAGTTAACAACTTCTTGTTCATTCAATACTAAACAAACTTCACCCGTATCTTTATTTAGGATACGTAAACTAGGGTGTGCACATTCTAACCAAGCATCAATTACATAACTCATAAATCACCTCAACTAATAATTTATACAAATGATAATAATTATCATTTGTATTTATGGCAAGTGATAAAATAAGATTATTTGATTTAGCTTAATCTTTTGCTAATTTACATTGCATTCTTTTAAGAATAACTTCTGGAATTAATTTTTTTGAAAATATTTGCACAACTGGATAGCCAAAAACTAAATCATAACTAGGTGTGAGTAAGCAATCATATACAGTGTATTGATCAACCAAAGATGATTTCCTAAAAGACTCTGTAAATATAGGGATTGAAACAATTAAGTCTGGATTTCTATAGGCTACATAGGCCGTAGGAATCGCACCAATTCCGTAAGCACTCCTTGCTTCAGGAACCTTCATTGGATGGAATTGCATTGCCTCAGGGTCAGCCAATCCAAAACCATCATACACAGCACCCTTGAATGAATAACCGAGACCGCCTATCTCTGAAGTCACTAAACTACAATTTGGACAAAAAGAATAAAGCCCTGCTCCTATTTCTAAATAACGCTGCACTCTAATAACAGAATTTACATTTGAACTAACTAAATTCTCATTCAGGTTTGTGAACTGATCTAAAACTATTTTAGCTCCCATACTGCCTAATAAGATAATCACCAACAACATAATAAAACGTATTATCTTATTCATTACTAAGCCATCAGTCACTCCATTAGCATTATAAATAGAATTCTGGTCTATTATCATTGCCAATCCATAGCAAAAACAAACTAAGCAATAGTACCAAAGAAAAATAGATGACTTACTTACCATCCACGCTAAAAGTATTGCCCCCACAAAAGCATAAAAAATATCAGCTATGTTAAACAAGAACTTTCTCTTAATTAACTGGATTAACCTTATAAATAAAGTAATTACTAATAGGATACCGACTAAAAACCCTTTTTTACCTGTATGAAAGTTAAGAGCATTGACTATAGAGTTAATTAAAGGAAAGTTATAGCCTATAGATTTAACTTTTGCAGCATGCGGAATGATCGTTCCAAAGAAATATAATTCAGTTATAAATAATATAAGAAGAGGCAATGTATAAACTAAGATTTTTAATCTTAACTTTTCTATATAAATACAGTAAAAGATAAGTAATGTTAAAAGCACAATTACTTCAAATCGAAACCATGCAGCAATGCTAATCAATAATAGAACTATATTATATTGTTTATAATATATAGCAATAGCAGCTATTGTTAGCAACATACAGACTATAGGTGTTTCCATACCTCCATAGGCTGCTACTAAAAAAAAGGGAATAATAGCAATTGCGATTATTAAATTACGTAATAAGTTTTTAGATGAAGAGCAAATGGCTACAAGAAAAGACAAACTACCAAGAGTAATAATAATACAAGAACTTTCAATATAATAAATAGCCGATAAAGGATCAAAAAATATACTAAAACTACTAATAAGAAAGATATAACCCGTAGAAGAGCCTACTTTAAAAATAGGGGCATTAACATTAAAAACTGGTTGACCATAATCTAAAAAGTTTTCAACTAAACGAGCATGTATATAAGCATCATCATAAAAATAGTTAATTGAAAGAGGATATATTAGTATCAATCCTAACAGACATCCTGTTATTAAAAACACCCATTTTCTATAATCAGTTTGTCCTAAAAACAATTTTTTTCCTTATAATAATTAATGTCTTTATTATCCATTCATTCAGAAGCAATATCTTTAGTTCGTATTTTTGTTAATAAAACAATAATGCCTATCCCAACTGCAAACCATAAAGTAGCAAAACGAATTAATACTGTAGCAGCAACAGCATCCGCACTATTAATACCTTTAAATATCAATAGACCTATCATTACTGCTTCTGCCCCACCTAATCCACCTGGCATAAAACTTAATGCTCCTGCTAACATTGCCAGTGCATAGATAAAAATAGCGAAACTAACTGAAATATCAGCTCCCATCCATTGTAATATAAAATAAAATGCGCAAGCTTCAGCCCCCCAAGCAAATATACTCAAAGCTGTAGAAACAATTATAGTACCAATACTATGACAACGCCGTGCTTCCAATAAAATATGGCATAGCTGTGACAAAAATATCACTATTCGTTTGGTACTATTAGTTGTTTTATTTAATATCCAATTTAATAGTCTTGCATTAGAAATAATAAATAAGCCAAATAAAATTAATATAGTACTCAAAATAATAAATGGGCGAGCAGTACTATATTGAGATATACCAATAAATGCTAATAAAACAACAGCTATTAAATCAGACAAACGTTCACTGAGTAATGCTGCTAAGCTATGACGAAAAGGAACATTATATGGTTTTAATAAAAAACTACGTAATGCCTCCCCTGCTTTACCTGGTGTAGTAGTTAAGGCAAAACCTGCTAAATAAATTTGAGCATTTTCAACAGCAGGTACATAATGGCCAAATATTTCTAAGTACTTTTTCCAACGAATAAAGCGTAAAGCATAATTTATTAAAGATAGACAAAGAACAATAATAACTCCAACAAAACCCACCTTTATAATTGCATGACTAACTTCTTTCCATCCTGCCAATAATGAAAAAACCAAGTAACCTAAGCTAGCAACAATAATAGAAATAATAATGGCACGCCAATGCCAACTGTAATTACCTTGTCCTTGCGTCACAAATTTAATCTCTTAAATAATGACTGTGGAATATTTTTAATTATTAACATAATAAAACGCCAAAAAAATGGGGCATAAATTATTGCTTTTTTCTTAGCAACGCCATTTACAATAATACCTGCTATTTTCTCTGGTTTAGCTACAAGCATGGTTGGTAATGGCAAGCCTTTTGTCATTGGCGTATCTACAAAACCTGGTTTAATAACAGTTAAGTAAACTCCCTTTTTAAAGAGCCGTGCTCGCATACCTTCACAAAAAGCAGTAATAGCTGCCTTAGCTGCGCCATAAATATAATTAGATGGCCTGCCACGATCTGCGGCAACTGATGAAATCACAGCAATATGACCGCATTGCTGTTTTTCCATATGATTTGCTAATATTGTTAACAATGCTATAACAGATAACGCATTAGTATTAAATTCAGTTAAAGTGAGTTCAGCATTACTTTCACAAAGCTGTTGGTTTGATAATGTACCATGTGCAATTAACACTATATCTATTTGATGTAAGGCTGCTAAGCACCGCTCAAGCATCGTACAATGCTGTGCTGTATCATTGACATCCATTGTATAAGTTTTAACAGTTTTAGCTCCCCTAGCCTCTAAGTCATCCTTAGTTTGCAATAACTTTTCATCATCTCTAGCAACTAAAAATAATTCTGCATCACTATCAGCAACCCACAAACGGGCAGTAGCTACCGCAATTGCAGAGGTAGCACCTATAATTAAAATACGCTTCATGCTGTTACCCTTTGCCAGAATCTTGAATTTAAGTAGGGATCTCGTAATCCCTCAAGACGTTCCCAAGCAGGATAGGCTTGACGAAAGTCATCACCACTCATATGTGCATCTTTAGCAGGGTATAGTCTGCCTTCTGCCTCTCGTACGACTGCATCTAATTTTGGAAAAAGCTGTTCCATCAACTTATCATTTTGCGGAAAATCTAATGCTAGAGAAGTCCCCTCTAAAGGAAAACTTAATAATCCAGGAGAAGAAATATCACCACAACATTTAAGAACAGCTAAAAAAGACCCTATTTTTTGTTGCGCGATAATGATTAATAATTCCTTGATAGCTTCTTTACTATTCCACTTTGGAATTACACACTGATATTGTTGAAATCCTTTTTTACCGTATATTCTATTCCAACATAGAATATTATCTAATGGATAAAAGAAAGGATAATAATCTGTTTTTATTGGTGTTAATTTTTTAGGGTGTTTCCGCCAATATAACTCATTAAAAACTTTTAACGAAAACTTATTTACTAATGAACAGGGTAGCATCATTGGTACAGTTAGCTTTTTAGGTTGCGTAAACTGCAAATCACCGTAATCTGCATGTTCACCAACAATAAACACTCCCCGACCTAACTTTTCTCCTGAAGCTACACAATCAACCCATGCAACACTATATTCGTACTTTTGGTCTAGCTCATCTGAGAGATTAAAGAACTCATCTAAATTATTAAACCTAATAACTTGACTATTAATTTGACTACTACGAATAGGGATTAACTGTATTTCAACCCAAGTAATAATACCTGTTAAACCTAATCCTCCTATGGTAGCTGTAAATAACTCAGTGTTCTCTTTACTTGAGCAGGATATCTCTGCTTGTCCACCTCTTAACAAACCAAAGCGTAACACATGTTTACCAAAAGTACCCCAACGATGATGATTTTTACCATGTACATCATTTGCCACAGCCCCACCTAAGGTAGCGAACTGAGTTCCAGGCGTAACTGCCAAAAACCAACCATATTCAATAGACTGCTCTAAAACCTCTCCTAATGTAACTCCTGCTTCAGCTCTTACTACGCCTTTTTGCCAATCAACAGCAATAAATCGATTAAGTGAACGCATGGCTATAATATGATCACTCGCAGCCAAACAACTATCTCCATAACTACGGCCATTGCCATAAGCTAATGTAGTGTTATATTGCTGTTTATTAATAGCTAATAAATCAGCTAGCTCCATTTGCCAACTAGGGAAATTTATATCTTGTGAAAAATAGGGATAATTGCCCCATGAGCAATATTGTTTCCTCATAGTGCTACTCCAAAGACAAAGACAAATAAAGCACCTGTTAGCAAACTGACCTTATCTCGAATGGCAAAAACTACAGGATCGCTGTGTAATTGCCCGCGATGAGCTAATAACCAAATACGAGTAACCCAAAACAATAATAAAGGACAAGATAACCATATAAACTCAGGATTTGAATACATTACTGCTGTTTGGGGACTATTAATATAAAGCGCAAGAACCATTACCGATAAATACCCAGCAGCTGCACCTAATGATGCTATCATACCCAAATCATCAGGATAATACCCTCTACCTGCTATTTTTACATTGCCCCCTTCTTGTTTACTATCATTTAACTCAGTATAACGTTTCACCAACGCTAAACTTAAAAAGATAAACATAGAAAAAGCTAATATCCATGATGTTAAATCCACTTCTAAGGCCACTGCACCAGCGATTATTCTTAAAGAATATAAGGTTGCCAAAACCACTACATCTATCGCCATACAACGCTTAAAAAAAAGAGAATAGGCTAATGTTAATGAGTAATAAAATACTATTGTTATAAAGAAATCAAATGATAAAAAACTAATAGCACTTATAAGAGAAGTAAACAAAAGTAAAGGGCAAATAATAAGCCCTATTTGAATAGGCAATCTTCCCGATGCAAATGGACGATGGCATTTTAAATTATGCTGGCGATCATCTTGTAAATCTAGTAGATCATTTAGCAGATAAACACTGGAAGAACAAAGACTAAATAATAGAAAAGCCAATATTCCATATGCAATTGAATACAAATTAAAATGATGAGATGTTAATAATGGAACAAATATTAATATATTCTTGATCCATTGGTGTAATCGTAATTCATATAACCAATCTTTAATAAAAGAGATATTCTCTTGTCTGATCAACTGGATGTTATGTAATGTTTTTATATAACTAAGTGTCTTTTTATTTATATAAACAAAATAAACTTCAGCTGCTAAGCTACATAAAATAATATTTTTATCTGTACAACCAATAAAATTAAATCCTTTTGCATTATATAGGGTTAGTAATTGCTCTTGTAACTGTTGCGCTGAATAATTTTTGGCATCTAAAACCTGATCAAAACAATCTAAATGGCTAGCTATTTCTTGAGCCAAGTCTAAATTCTTATTTACTAATAGAATAATTTTTTGTCCTTGTTGCTTTGCTTTTTCTATTAGCTGTAATACATGCCTTCGATAAGGCAAATGAGTAACTAAAGTTTCTATACCATGTAAATTAGCACTTTCTTTTTTATTACAAAAACTACGACTAATCCGCTGAATACCCTGACGAATAGAGAACAAATATCCTTCCCAATTCAAGTCAGAACAAATTAGGCTCTCTAATTCAACAATAAGAGGGTTTTGAGCTGTCATTAGAACAATCCATCACTTACCCAAATTAATATATTAACAATATCTTAATATAATTAGTATCAATGATTATATTATGGATAATATAGTTTTCATTATTAATATGTTCTAGCCACAGAAAATTCTGTTAAATCTATCAGAGCTGATTTATAAGAACTATCTGGTAAAACAGCTAAATAATTAATTGCCTTAGCAGCATAATCCCTCGCTAATTGGGCTGTGTAATCCAAAGCCCCTGTTTCTTGCACTATTTGGCTGATTAGTTCTAATTGGTCTGTGCCACCTTTCTGAATAGCCTTACGAACAATTGCTGATTGCTCTGCATTACCATGCTTCATTACATAGATAAGAGGTAAGGTTGGTTTACCCTCTGCTAAATCATCACCCACATTTTTACCAAGATCATCTGTGCTGCCACGATAATCTAATAAGTCATCTACTAATTGAAAAGCTATACCTAATGCATCACCAAAACAACGTAGAGCCTCACATTGCTCTGGAGTCGCCTTAGCTAATACACCTGCACTATGGGTGGCTGCTTCAAATAACATGGCTGTTTTACCACGGATAACCTGCATATAGATTTCTTCAGTAGTACTAGCATCACGTACACGGGATAACTGTAATACTTCACCTTCAGCAATAATGCGGGTCGCATGGGAAATCACTTGCATAATATGCATAGAATCTAATTTCACCATCATCTCGAAAGCACGGGTATATAAAAAGTCGCCCACTAAAACACTAGGTGCATTACCCCAAATAGCATTGGCTGTTGAACGGCCTCGACGTAGACCAGAAGCATCCACTACATCATCATGAAGCAAAGTAGAAGTATGAATAAACTCGATAAGCCCAGCTAGTAAACAAAGGTCATCTCCTTTTTTACCGACTGCATTACCAGCTAATAATACTAATAGAGGACGTAAACGTTTACCACCAGCGGAGATAATATACTCTGCAATTTGTTCAACTAGTGGCACATCAGATACTAGCTGGCGACGAATAATATCATCAACTCTAGCAAAATCTTCAGCGATAACTTGATAAAAACTTTGAGTTTTAGTTTGAACAGTCACTCTATATATTCCTTAAAAATATTGTGCGTAATGCTAGGTGGGCAACCATCAAGTGTCAAGTATTTATGCTAGATAAATAGTATTGATAGATTGCTTATAATATAGCCTAGTTATCACCATAAGCTCTTAATACGGTTGTATTCGTCTCTA
The DNA here is from genome assembly GCA_040391985.1 of Entomomonas sp. Lineage (GTDB taxonomy): Bacteria > Pseudomonadota > Gammaproteobacteria > Pseudomonadales > Pseudomonadaceae > Entomomonas. Next base: position 8,129 of record JBEBWU010000017.1, read on the forward strand.
GCATCTTCATCAACAATAACTAAACCTACAGACTCACAAGGATGTACATTTGAGCCTCTCTTTTTTATACCTGAAATCCAATACTCCTCACCAGTTTCAAGATCATTATAATTTCCGCTTACTCCTTTACCCTTATTGCTAACAAATGTTTTACCTTTGTAATAAATAGTTTTGCCAGTCTTTGAAAAATTTACCCAACCAATACATGCATCACCATCATTAATTAAGCCTTCCTTATTTTCTATATACATAACACGTTTGGTTTGCGCTAAGGTAAGTTGATTAGATTTCATAACTAGTTCCTTTAATAAACTAATCTTTTATAAATATGTAATTTCGGTACATTTTAACTATATACTAAACTCTTCTCAAAAAATCCCTATGCTTTTATGGTTATTTATACGGCAAAACCGTAATAATTTATAAATCTACTTGCTTAGTTTGGATAAGCAGAGTAGAATTTCAGCCCCTGAATTCCCTCAGGTAACTACCTGTCACGCAATAGCTTAGTGTTTTCCAGCACCTAGCAGCCATGCCAGACCAATTATACTGATGATAAAGCGTCGGGTGAGCAGGACTAACGGAGATTATTTTAAATGTATGCAGTAATTGTAACTGGCGGCAAACAATACAAAGTCGCTGAAGGTGAATACCTTAAAGTTGAAAAACTAGAAGTTCCTACAGGTGAAACAATCACTATTGATAAAGTACTTTTAGTTGCTAATGGTGAAGAAGTTAATATAGGTGCCCCTGTAGTGGAAGGCGCTAAAGTTACCGCTGAAGTGATCAGCCAAGGTCGTCACGACAAAGTAAGAATTATTAAATTCCGTCGTCGTAAGCACCACATGAAACGTCAGGGTCACCGTCAATGGTACACTGAAATCAAGATTACTGGTATTTCTGCCTAAGACCTTTTTGAGGAGTATATAACTCATGGCACATAAGAAAGCTGGCGGTTCTACCCGCAACGGTCGTGATTCCGAATCCAAACGACTAGGTGTTAAATTATTTGGTGGACAAACTGTTAAAGCAGGTAACATCCTTGTTCGTCAACGTGGTACGCAATTCCACCCAGGTTATGGAGTTGGTATTGGTAAAGACCATACTTTATTTGCTAAAGTAGATGGTGTTGTTAAGTTTGAAGTGAAAGGTCAATTTGGCCGTCGTTATGTAAGCGTTGTAGCTGCATAAGTTCATTCTTTAAAAAAACCCTGTCTTTGGCAGGGTTTTTTTGTCTTTAGCTCAAGAAAATTTCTCTGCTCACTTGCAAACCCTCCATAACTAATTAAACTAACGAGCAAGCTAATTAAAAATCCGTCGCGAGACGAAGGTAAATTATGAAATTTGTTGATGAAGTGTCTATTCATGTACAAGCTGGTGATGGCGGCAATGGTTGCATGAGTTTTAGACGAGAAAAATTTATTGAGAAAGGCGGCCCCAATGGTGGTGATGGTGGTGATGGTGGTTCTGTATATCTAGAAGCCGCTGCTAACCTAAATACCTTGGTTGACTACCGTTACACCCGTCGTTTTCAGGCACAACGCGGCCAAAATGGTGGTAGTACTGATTGTACTGGAGCTAAGGGCGAAGATCTAATTCTACCAGTCCCTATTGGTACTACAGTGATTGATGCGAATACTCAAGAAATCATTGGTGACTTAACCAAAGAAGGGCAACGCTTAATGGTAGCCCAAGGTGGTTGGCATGGTTTAGGTAATACTCGCTTTAAATCTAGTACTAACCGCGCCCCCCGCCAAACTACACCTGGCAAACCTGGTGAAACTCGCGACCTTAAATTAGAACTTAAAGTGATTGCTGATGTAGGTTTATTGGGCTTACCTAATGCAGGGAAGAGCACCTTTATTCGCAGTGTTTCTGCAGCAAAAGCCAAAGTGGCGGACTATCCTTTTACTACTATTGTGCCTAATCTAGGGGTAGTGAGTGTTGGTAACTTTAAAAGCTTTGTAATTGCTGATATTCCTGGACTAATTGAAGGTGCTTCTGATGGCAGTGGTTTAGGCACGCGCTTCTTAAAACACTTAACCCGTACTCGCTTACTATTGCATTTAGTGGATATGTTACCGTTAGATGGTAGTGATCCTGCTGATGCAGCTATCACTATCCTCAACGAATTAGAAAAATTTAGCCCTTCACTACTAGAGCGTGACCGTTGGTTAATTCTTAATAAAGCAGACCAATTGCTTGAGGAAGAGCAACAAGACGTAAAACAAGCTATTGTAGAAAAACTACAATGGCAAGGTCCTGTTTACATTATTTCTGCAAGCGAACGAGAAGGTACAGAATCGCTGGCACAGGCTGTAATGCGTTATTTAGATGAACGTACGTTACGTATTGAAGAAGACCCTGAATATGCAGACTACCTTAAAGACCTTGACCAACGTATCGAAGACGAAACACGCGCCCACCTACAAGGCTTAGATGATGCTAGAGCATTACGCCGTAGCGGCTTAAAAGCCAGTGAGGACATGGACGATATGGATGATTGGGATGGAGATGATGATGGAGACGGTCCAGAAATTATCTATGTAAGATGATCAGCTATAGCTACCTTATAGTATTAATATAAGGTAGCTTATATTAATACTATTTAAATATCTTACCTGGATTCATAATATTATTAGGATCAAATACTGCTTTTACTGCACGCATATAATCAATTTCAGTGGCAGAGCGGCTATATTCTAAATAATCACGCTTAACCAAACCAACCCCATGCTCAGCAGAAACTGAACCATTATATTTTTCCACCACTTCAAAGACTTTGGTATTTACCACTGCACACTTAGCAAAGAAATCTTCCTTATCCAAATTAGCAGGTTTTAAAATATTTAAATGCAGATTACCATCACCAATATGACCATACCAAAGCACATCAAAATCTGGGTAATCGGCTTTTACAATATTATCAATATCCGCCAAAAAAGCAGGTACTTTACTAACCGTTACTGACAAATCATTTTTATAAGGTGTAAAAGGAGCAATGGTTTCTGAAATATCTTCACGCAGACGCCATAAGTTTTGCAATTGCTGCTCACTTTGGCTTATCACACCATCTAATACCCAACCCTGCTCAACACAATGCTCAAACACAGCCATTGCTTCATCTTTCATATTCTCTGTAATAGCTTCAAACTCTATTAAGGCATAGAAAGGATAACGATTATCAAAAGGTGCTGGGATATCACCACGATCCAAAATCTTCGCCAAACATTTATCAGAGAAAAACTCAAATGCCGTTAAATCTAACCTACTTTGGAAACTATGTAATACAGGCATAATAGAGTCAAAATCAGGTGTACCTAATACTAACACGGTTAAATTACTCGGTTTACGCTCCAACTTAATGGTAGCTTCTACCACAAAACCTAAAGTACCCTCTGCACCAATAAACAAATTACGGAAATCATAGCCTGTAGCATTTTTAATTAGCCCTTTATTGAGGTCTAATAAATCGCCTTTACCTGTTACTACTTTTAAACCAGCCACCCAATTTCTAGTCATACCATAACGGATTACTTTAATACCACCCGCATTGGTTCCTATATTGCCACCAATTTGGCTAGAACCACTGGAAGCAAAATCTACCGGGTAATACAATCCCTGCTCTTCTGCAAAAGTTTGTAACTGCTTAGTAACCAAACCAGGCTGGCAAACAACTTCTCGATCAATCGCATTAAAATCCAGAATTTTATTCATATAATCAAAAGCAACCACCACTTCTTGATTATTAGCTACTGCAGCACCAGAAAGCCCTGTACGACCGCCAGAAGGAACTAAGCCTATGTTATGTTGATTAGCCCAACGAACAATAGCTTGTACTTCTTCAATAGTTTTTGGAAAAACAATAGCCAACGGATTAGGAGTATAAATTCGCGTCCAATCCTTGCCATAGTTTTCTAAAGAGTCTTTATC
>JBEBWU010000018.1:0-11887 GCA_040391985.1 Entomomonas sp.
CTCAAGGAGAACCTGTTTTAGCATTACATGGTTGGTTAGATAATGCAATGAGCTTTGTGCGTTTAAATCCTAAGTTAGAGGGAATGCGTATTATAGCTATAGACTTAATGGGACATGGTTTCTCACAACATAAACCTGCAGGTACAGGTTATCAATTATGGGAAGCTGTATTTAGTACAGTCGCAGTTATTCATAAATTAGGTTGGCAGAGATGTTCATTGTTAGGGCATTCTTTGGGAGCAATTATTTCGGTAATGATTGCCGCTATCCTTCCTGATTTAGTTAAACAGCTGATGTTAATTGATGGTTTAGTTGCTTATTATAAGCAGCCTATGGAATTTCCTCAGCAGTTACAGTACGCTATGTTAGGTTTTGCCAAATCACTTGCTCAGCAACAAACAGTGAAAGTGTATGACTCTTTAGATAGTATGATTAAAAAGCGACAAAAAGGATTAGTACCTATTAGTTACGAAGCTGCTAGCTTATTAATGGAGAGGGGTGTAAAGGCTGTAGAAGGAGGCTATAGTTGGCGTTCTGATAGTCAGTTAATGATTCCTTCACCTTTTCCTTTAACGGAGGAAGCCGCATGGTCTTATGCTGAGCAAGTAACTTGTCCTACAAATTTGATTTTAGCTAAACAAGGATTATTAATTGATAATAAGCACTTTATGCAACGTTTGACACAGTTAGATAGTTGTAAGGTGGATGTCTTAGAAGGTGGTCATCACTTGCATTTAGATAGTGAGCGATCTGCACAAGAAGTAGCTGATTGTTTTAATGATTTTTTAGTTTGTTAGAATTATGAAGGTGAGGTTATAACTCACCTTCATGCCTATCAATCAACGCCAAAAGCGTAATTGGTTAAGATGGTCTGCAGTTTTTGTTAATATATGATCAACAGTAGCTGCTGCACCAAAGCCTATTTTTTCTTGTAAGCCTTTCTTAATAACATAGTGAACAGCATAAAGATCTGCTTGTTTAGCTTTATCCATTAAGTATTGATCGCTGGTAACAATACTATCAACTAATTGTTTTTCTAAAGCAGCAGTTCCTAGCCATGTTTCACCTGTTGCTATTTCATCAATATTGAGATGTGGACGATTGGTTGCTACAAAGCTTTTAAAAAGTTGATGAGTTATTTCTAAATCTTCTTGGAATTTCTCACGACCTTTCATGGTATTTTCGCCAAAAACAGTCATGGTGCGTTTGTATTCACCTGCTGTCATTACTTCATAATCAATATCGTGTTTTTTCAATAGCTTATGAGCATTAGGTATTTGCGCCACAACACCAATAGATCCTAAAATAGCAAAAGGTGCGGAATAAATACGGTTACCTATACAAGCCATCATATAGCCACCACTAGCCGCCACTTTATCCACACAGATGATTAATGGGATATTAGCTTCACGAATTCTAGATAGTTGAGAGGCTGCTAAACCATAGCCATGTACCATACCGCCAGGGCTTTCTAAACGGACTACTACTTCATCAGTAGGGGTCGCAATAGTCAATATAGCACTTATTTCTTGGCGTAAGCTTTCAACAGCAGAAGCTTTGATATCACCTATAAAGTCTAAAACAAAAACTCTAGGTTTGGTTGATTGTTCTTTACCTTTATTAGCTTTTTGCTGTTTTGTTTTTTCTTTTTTGAGTTTTTTGAGAACGTCTTTATCTAAGATAGCTTCTTCAAGTTGGTCATGAAGTTTATCAAAATGCTCATTAATTTTTTGAATTTGTAATTGTCCTTTTTGAGCTTCATGTTTACGGCTTTTTAAGCTAACAATAAATATAAGCACAGCAATAATAGCAAAAACAATTGTTAATGTTTTTAAAAGGAAACTAGCATATTCTAATAAAAAAGCCACTGTATTTTCCCCAGAATTAATAAAGTTGTTAGTTTAGTTAAGCACACATTGTACAGATTTTAAAAAAGGATAGGTATGCTAATTGTTTAGTTTGAAAGATAATTTAATGAAAAAATTAATATCTGATGTAAACTAATCACCTTTTTTAAGTACCAATAATAGTGAAAGGAGTTTTTTAATGAGTGCTGATGAAATTATTGAACAATTAAAGTCAAAATTTAACCCAGAAGCTGCTCAAGGAAAAGATTTAACTTTTCAGTTTATGATTGAAGGTTATCAAAATTATAGCTTGAAAGTAAAAGATGGCACTTGTGATATTGTTGAAGGCGTAGTAGACGATGCTGATGTTACTTTGAGCATGGATAAGCAAGATTTTAAGGCGATGTTAAATAAAGAGTTAAATGCAATGATGGCATTAATGACAGGTAAATTAAAAATTGATGGTAACCCATTATTAGCAATGCAATTAAGCCAATTATTTTCTATATAGTAAGTTGAGGTATATTTGGATCCTTTTTCTCTTAGTCCTGAGTTGCTATTAATACTATCTGTTGTTGCTTTTATAGCAGGTTTTATCGACGCAATTGCTGGCGGTGGTGGGTTAATTACAGTACCTGCATTGTTAACAGCAGGGGTGCCTCCTCATTTAGTATTAGGAACTAATAAGTTAAGTGCTACTTTTGGTTCAGCTACAGCAAGCTTTGCCTATTATCGAAAGAAATTATTTTTACCTAAGCTTTGGTGGCCTAACTTAATAGCGACAGCCATAGGCGCTGTAATAGGTGCAGTTATTGCACATAATTTATCAGCCAGCTTTTTAGAAAAATTCTTACCTATTATTGTATTTAGCTGTGGCCTGTATTTCCTATTTTCAAAAACACCCAATAAAACGATGGCTGACAATGCCATTATCAAGAAGCCTAGACAATGGCCACAGGGATTTACGCTAGGTTTTTATGATGGAGTTGCAGGGCCAGGTACAGGTGCTTTTTGGATGGTGAGTACTTTGCTCATGTATCCTGTTGATTTATTAAGAGCCAGTGGTGTTGCAAGAACCATGAATTTTGTCAGTAATGGTATGGCATTAGCAGTATTTATTGCTTACAACCAAGTGGCTTGGTTATTAGGACTTTGTATGGGACTTGCGTTAATGATGGGTGCTTATCTAGGTGCTAACAGCGCAATTAAGGGAGGCTCTAAGCTTATTAGACCTATTTTTATTTGTGTAGTAATGGCCATTACTATCCGTTTAGTTTGGAAAGGCTGGTTTGGTGGTAGCTAATTTTTCAGAGATATAAAGATCTATTAAATACCTTGAAATAGCTTGTTTTGGTGGTAGTTCAGGAAGATCTTTAATAGCAAACCATTGCGCATCTTCAATCTCTTCAGGTTGAGGTGTGATTTCTCCCGCCGCATAATCAGCATGAAAACCTAACATTAAAGAGTATGGGTAAGGCCAATTTTGACTACCAATATAACGTAAATTATTAATAGTAATGCCTACTTCTTCATGAACTTCACGATGGACACAGTCTTCAACTGACTCTCCAGCTTCCACAAAACCTGCTAAAGTGCTATACATGTTGTTAGCAAAACGTGGTGAGCGAGCAAGTAATATTTCACTGCCTTTTGTAATAAGAATAATCATGCAAGGATTAAGCCGTGGATAAACTATATTGTTGCATGAAGGGCAATACATATGATGCTGTTTACTGTTGTGTTGCATTCTACTACCACAACGACCACAGAATTTATAATCAATGGCCCATGTAGCTAATTGAGCGCCATAACCCAATAATTTAAAAGTAATAGGGTCTATTTGTAGCATTAGTGGCCGTAATGACTGCCAATGTGTATTGGCAAGTAATGGGTATTGTTTGTCTAAAATAACAAGATGGACAGGGATATTATTCCATAAACCCAGACTAATTATTTGATGATCAACTTGGTTTATAGTGGAGAAAAGATCATCTAAAACAAATAGAACTTGATATTGGTCTGTACATAAAAATTGGTTATTTGCATAAACCAATAATAAGTTCTTTTGAGTCGTTTGTAATGGAATATTAGCTTTTACGAAAGAGTCCAATTTTCAGGCCTTGTAAACTTAATATCATCGTCATCGCTCTCAACCTTTTTAATAGGTTGAGGTTTTATCTCTGGCTTTTCTTCTTCATCTGCATCAAGTGTAGCAAGAGGCTCCAGTGATAATTTGGCTGGCGCAGGTATATCAGTAGGTGTTTTTTCTTCTACTACTTTGGGTGTTTCAATAGTAGGAGTAGGTGCTGGCTCTGCAGGTTTTTTGATATCAGCTTTAACTGTAGTAGTTGTTTTCTGTTCTTCTTTAGCCGTATTAAAATCTGTTTTAAAGGAAGCAAAGTCATCAAGATTAAAATCTAAATCTTTTGGCTCTTGTAGCGTTACAGAATTATTATTGGTTGGCGTTTCATCATAAACATCTGCAAATAACATGGCAGGTTTACCATTGTTATTAGGTTTAGTCTCAGGTACTAGTGTGTCTAATGTTGGAATTGTTTCAGCTTTTTTAACTATAACGGGCGGTGCAATCGGAGCTGTAGGGATTTCAATATCAGGTACATTCAGTGTTGCTAAACTTTCTTCAGCTAAATCTAATACCTTGTTATCTGCTACAACATTTGTATTTAATGTACCTGTTTCCATAAAGAATTCAAGGCTGGCAAAAATATCAGCTAAGTTATCAAGTTGCTTAGTATCAGGTAAGGTATCCGTGTTTAGCATTTGTGTGTCAATGTAGTAGTTACATTGACGAATAATTTTTGCGGCTCTTTCTTGGTTAAGAAACAGTAAACAACCATAAATTTCATTTAAGGTTTGTGGCATTTTTTCTAAGTATTGTTTATCACCCTTAGATTCAACATAACCCATAATATTTTGTTGAGCCGTGCCAATACCCGTTAGAGACTCTTGGATAGCCAGTGAGCGGCCTTGTTTTAGATATTGGTTAATTGTGTCTTCTACAGCCTCTGGATTGCTGGCCATCGATTTTTCATTGTCATCACAAGAGGCATTTGTTTCATAATTAAGAATAATGCCTTCTACATGCAATATAACATCAGCTAATTTATCTAAGATATTAGGACCTAGGCTAGTTTCATTTTTATTTAGCTCTAATATGCCTATTTGTTCTTTTAACATGGTTTCAGCTGATTGTAAGCCAACCAGTGAAAGTGTTTTTATAAGGTGTTCTAGGTTATTTAGTAAAGACTCAGTAAGTGTCTGATGGTCTGCACTATGACTAGTAAATGCATCTATTGAGTATTGAGTTTGTACCAGTTCTTCTCTCACAGCCGCAGTAAAAGAGCAAATAGCACTTTGGCTAGGGCCTGCTAGTTTGTTCATTTCAGCTTCTAATACCCTATTATTATAAGGTAGAGGAGCTAAATTAAATGCACCAAATACAGTTAATGCCTTTATACCAAAGGCATTATCTAAAGATACTATGTATAGAAGATCTTTTAATAATGACTCATTAATAGGTTCATGGTTTATTTGAGCTTTACGAAGTTGTTGGTCTACACGACTAAACAGTTTTTTACGAGTAGGGTAGGCTGTCATTCTTGAATCAGTAAAGGATTCTATTGCAGCAGAAGTTACCCAGCAGAGCCTTGCAGCATTTTCATCGTTAAGGTGTTTTTGTAGTCTGTCCATAGATCTGGACATCATACGTAAGCTTGCTTCTCTATTTTCGTCTTTAATTAAGCCTAATAAGCCAATTTGGTACATTTGGCGCAGTCTACCAAAAAGAGGTAAATCAACAGCCTCTGGCAAGGAATTAGGTAATGGTGGTCGTATAATAGAAATATCAGCAAAATAACTATCAGCTAACGGAGGTTTTTTATCTGTTAGTCGTAACTCATTGATAACAGGGAGTAATAGTTCAGGTAAAGGATAAGGATAACTTTCAAAGTTTTCTAAATAGCGGCGTAAAGTAAAAATAGCAGTACTTAATGTGCTTAATGTATTATCCCACTGTGCATCAGCTTCTGTTGGAATAGCTAACGCACGTTCTAACATAAGATCAGTTAATGTTGTAGCACCAGAAATCTCAATTAATGTTAATGAGCCACGGATTTGTTGTAAGGCTTGAATAAACTGTTGTAGAGAAGCATTACTTTGACGTTCAGAAATAAACATTTCTAAACAACGTTCAGCATGGTCAATGGTGATAAATAACTCACTCTTAACTAAATTAAGAAGAGTTATGATTGTCTTCATTTGTTTTGGTGCCGCGGGTGTTGCCAAATCAGTCATTGAAACTTGCCTACATAATTAAATGGGGTAAACACATCAAACATGTCGTAATATATAAGGTATTTTGTATGTAATCAATTCATATGGAATTATTACTCAAATGCCTTCCATTGCATCATTAATGGTTTAGCTGTTAACCGTTATTATAACAGTACATCCTTACGTCTTATTCTAACAAAACACCTTAATTCGTTATGCTATCAAAGTCATTGTATGTTACATAGGTTAATAATGCTATTAAAGTACATTATACCTACTCCATTAGTAAATATCTAATCTGTCGGTTAATCAAGCTAATTAGCTATTTTATGAGGAATATCAATAGAGTTTAATAAATAAAAGAATCTGAAAATGGAACTATTTAAATAACTAGATGTATATATTAATTATTTATTTCTATTACTTGTCTAACAGGTTTTAGACTAAACGCATTTAATGCTGAGTATTATTTATTATGGTTGACACAACACAACAAACAGAAAGTCAGGATTTGTCAGATAATACAAATGAGAAATCAAAAAAGGTAACTTGTGCATTACTGATAGGTGCTATGGGCGTTGTTTATGGCGATATTGGTACTAGTCCACTGTATACCTTAAAAGAGGTATTTCATATTGGTGGTATTACTACCAATGAAACAGGTGTACTTGGCATTTTGTCACTTATTTTTTGGTCTTTAGTATGGGTTGTTTCCATTAAATATGTGATTTTTATTTTAAGGGCTGATAACGAGGGTGAAGGCGGTACAATGTCATTAATCGCCTTGGCTCAAACAGCTACTGAGAATTATCCAAAATTGCGTAAAATAATAGTTTTATTAGGATTATTTGGTGCAGGATTGTTTTATGGGGACAGTATGATTACCCCCTCTGTATCTGTCCTCTCAGCAGTAGAAGGATTAATGCTGATACCTTCTTTTAAAGAGTTAGATCATTTTATTGTGCCTTTGGCCGTTGTTATTCTGATTGTTTTATTCTTGTTTCAACGGTTTGGTACAGCGCATATAGGGAGACTTTTTGGACCTATTATGATGTTATGGTTTTTAACCCTAGCAGTATTAGGTATCTATGGTATTACGCATAATCCTATTGTATTGAAAGCGTTAAACCCAATGCGAGCGGTAGAGTTTATTTACTTTCATAAAGCAGTAGGTTTTCTTATTTTAAGTGCAGTAGTTTTAGCGTTAACAGGGGCTGAAGCGTTATATGCTGATATGGGACATTTTGGTCGCGCACCTATTTCACGCGCTTGGTTTTTCTTTGTGTTTCCAGCCTTAGTGCTTAATTATTTTGGGCAAGGTGCAATGATTTTATTAGACCCTAGTGTTAAGCATAATCCTTTTTTCCTATTAGCGCCTGAGTGGGCCTTAATGCCATTAATTGCAATTGCTACCTTAGCTACTGTAATTGCTTCACAAGCCGTCATTTCTGGAGCGTTTTCTCTAACACAGCAGGCTATTCAATTAGGTTATATACCTAATATGTTGATTCGTCATACATCTAGCGATGAGAAAGGACAAATTTATATTCCTTTTATTAATTGGTCACTGATGGTCGGCGTGGTATTGTTAATTATTGGTTTTGGTTCTTCTTCTGCACTGGCTTCAGCCTATGGTATAGCTGTAACAGGCACAATGATTATTACAACATTGTTAGTTTCTAGTGTTGTTTTATTGCTTTGGAGATGGCCGCTATGGATAGCTATTCCCTTATTATTAGCTTTCTTTATTGTTGATTCACTCTATTTTGCTGCTAACTTACCTAAAGTACTGCATGGTGGGGAGTTCCCTATTATTGTAGGTATTGTGTTATTTATTATTATGAGCACTTGGAAGAGAGGGCGTGCCTTATTAACCAAAAGCTTGGAAGAAAACAGTCTACCATTACCTGCTTTTATTTCTAGTATACGAATAGACCCTCCTCACCGTATACAAGGAACAGGCGTGTTCTTAACCTCAAGGTTAGATGTAGTTCCTAACTCATTATTATTAAATTTAATTCATAATCAGATTTTACATGAGCAAATTGTTTTATTAACAGTCATTGTTGATAATTTTCCAAGAGTTCATGCCAACAGGCGCTTTGAGGTTGAAATATTTGGGGAAGGATTCTATCGTGTGGTATTACATTATGGTTTTATGGAGGAGCCTGATATTCCAAAAGCGTTACAGCTTTGTCATTTAAACGAGCTAGATTTTAGTAATATGACAACCACTTATTATTTAACCCGAGAAACTATTATTCCATCTAAAATGGGCATGGCACGTTGGCGTCAAGCATTGTTTTCATTTATGATGAAGAATGCGAGTGCAAGTTTGCGTTATTTTAATTTACCAATGAACCGTGTGATTGAACTTGGTACACAAGTGGAAATATAAGTGATGAAAGATTGGCTAAAAACAACACCAAAGGCAGAGTTACATTTACATATTGAGGGGTCTTTAGAGCCAGAGTTAATGTTTAAATTAGCTCAACGTAATGGTATTAAATTACCTTGGAATGATATAGAAGGTTTACGTAAGGCTTATAACTTTAGTAATTTGCAAGAGTTTCTTGATTTATACTATCAAGGCGCTAATGTATTAAAAACAGAGCAAGATTTTTATGATTTAACATGGGCTTATTTGCAAAAGTGTAAAGAGCAATGTGTAACCCATGTAGAGCCTTTTTTTGATCCACAAACACATACTGATCGTGGCGTACCCTTTGAAGTTGTAATTACTGGTATCAGTAAGGCGTTACAAGACGCAAAATCACAATTAGGTATTAGCAGTGGTTTAATTTTATGTTTTTTACGCCATTTATCAGAAGAAGCAGCGCTTAAAACATTGGCTGATGCATTACCTTATCAAGATCATTTTATTGCTGTGGGTTTGGATAGTTCAGAAGTAGGATTTCCACCTAGTAAGTTTCAGCGTGTGTTTGAAAAAGCTCGTAATGCAGGTTTATTAGCGGTTGCCCATGCAGGAGAAGAGGGGCCTCCTGAATATATTTGGGAAGCATTGGATTTATTAAAAGTTAAGCGAATTGATCATGGTGTTAGGGCGATTGAAGATGAGCGTTTAATGAAACGTTTAATTGATGAACAAATACCATTAACAGTATGTCCGCTATCTAATATTAAATTATGTGTGTTTGATGAAATGAAACAACATGTTATTTTGGATATGTTAGATCGTGGAGTGAAGGTAACGGTTAATTCTGATGATCCTGCCTATTTTGGTGGTTATATGAATGAAAACTTTCAAGCGATGTTTGATCATTTAGGAATGACACAACAGCAAGCAGAACAGTTAATTCAAAATGGTTTTGATGCTCGATTAGTTAAATAGAGTTATTTAGTTTATAGCTGCCTTAGTTGATTAAGGCAGTTTTTTCTCACCAAATATATAAGGTAATAGCCTTACCATATTTCTTGCATCATCGATCCCGCGATGGGCAGTACCAATAAATTCCATGTTAGCTAACTTTAACGCCTGTCCTAGTCCTGGTTGTTTTCTAAGCTGCTGTTTTTCAGCCATTAATCGTTTTATATTAATATGTTTAGCAGTAATAGGGTTAGCAACACGATGATACTGGCAATCTTGGTTTAACTGATTGTAGTCGTAATCACCCCATGAGCAAAAAGAGAAGTCTTTATATTGATAAAGCCATGTTTTAAAAGGGTCTATAAAGTTTTTAAAAGTAGTCGCTTTATCTACTTGTTGTTGAGTAATTGAGGTTAGTTCTGTGCAGAATGCAGTTAATTTTGGATGACGTACAGGTTTGATAAAGCTTTGAAACTCATCTATTAATTGCAACGTTTGGGCATCTACCATGACTGCGCCAATCTCAATAATTTCCATTTGGTGACGAGGGATAGAACCTTGATCACAACAAGTGGCCTCAAAATCAATAATTAAATAATGTTGCATTTGTATTGTTTCTTTTGTTAATAGTATTATGTTGTTATGTCTTATTATAACCTAATGATTCATTTAGTTTTTATGTAATTAAGATTTATACTAAGAAAATTAAGCAAATCATTGGTTTTATGTTATCTTATACTGGTCTTAATGAGGTGATTAGAGTAGATAAAATGACAGCTAAAAAGGATAATACAATTACTATTTTTGGTATTAAAAATTGTAATACCATGAAAAAAGCATTTGATTATTTAGATGAACATAATATCAGTTATCAATTTCATGATTATAAGAAACAAGGAATTGATAAAGCGCATTTGCAGGCATGGTGTAAAGAACACGGTTGGGAAAAAGTTATTAATAAAGCAGGATTGACTTTTAAGAAGCTTGCGGATGAACAGAAAAAAGATTTAACAGAAAGTAAAGCAATAGAGTTAATGATTGCACAGCCTTCAATGATAAAACGCCCTGTCTTAGATTTAGGAAATAAGACATTGTTAGGTTTTAAAGTTGAAGAGTATGATCAAGTATTGAGTTTAAAATAATAGAGATAGAGGATTTTATGTCAAAAACATTATTTAGTATGGCTTTTGGGGTGGGAACACAGAATCGTAAAGGGGAATGGTTAGAAGTATATTATGCGTTACCACTGTTTAGCCCTAGCACAGCATTAACTGATGCAGTAGCTCCTATGGTAGGTTACAAAGGTGGTAATGAGACTATCAGTATTACAGTAACCCAAGCAGCAGAATTAGCGGCTGCATTGAAACAGGTTGATGAAAAGCAAGCTGGGTTATTAACACGTTTAGCTGAAAGTAATAAACCATTGGTAGCCATATTATTAGCTGAAGACAGAGATCCTAGTTCAGTACCTGAAGCCTATTTAAAATTACATTTATTATCACATCGTTTAGTTAAACCACATGGTACTAATTTAACTGGTATGTTTGGTTTATTGCCTAATGTCGCTTGGACTAACTTAGGTGCGATAGATGTTGAGGAATTAGCAGAACGTCAGCTAGAAGAGCGTATCAAAGGTAGAGACTTAAAAGTAACTTCTGTGGATAAATTCCCAAGAATGTCTGATTATGTTATTCCATCAGGGGTTCGTATTGCCAATACAGCACGAGTACGTTTAGGAGCTTATTTAGGCGAAGGTACAACAGTTATGCATGAAGGTTTTATTAACTTTAATGCAGGTACAGAAGGCCCTAATATGGTAGAAGGTCGTATTTCTGCGGGTGTTTTTGTAGGCTCAGGTACAGATCTTGGTGGTGGCTGTTCTACAATGGGTACTTTATCGGGTGGTGGTAATATAGTGATCAGTGTTGGTAAAAACTGTTTAATTGGAGCTAATGCAGGTATTGGTATCCCATTAGGTAATAACTGTACTATTGAAGCTGGCTTATATATTACAGCAGGAACTAAAATAGCCATGTTATCTGGTATTAATACAGTGATTGATATTGTTAAAGCGAAAGAATTAGCTGGTCAAGATGATTTATTATTCCGTCGTAATTCTGAAACTGGACAAGTTGAATGTAAGAACCAACAGCAAAAAGTTTCTTTAAATACAGATTTACATGATAATAATTAAATTATAAAAAAATCCCTCAAACGAGGGATTTTTTTTGATTACTCATTAATGTAAGTAATAGGTACATGTTCTGTTAGCCATACACCATTATCAGCCAAGTAAAAATGATAACCTTGCTGATACATTTCGGCACTATTAATTTTTAAAATAACTGGTTGGCCATGTCTTATAGCAACACTGTGAGCTGTTTCAGTGTCTGTAGATAAGTGTACATATTGTCTTGAA
>JBEBWU010000019.1:0-11759 GCA_040391985.1 Entomomonas sp.
TAAACGTTGTACAGCCTGCCAAACTTAGTAATAACAATATGATTAAAGCCCTTGTCACTTTATACTCCCTATATTATGTGGACAAATCACTTACTACTACAGCTAACTCATTATTATCAATAATACCTCATTTAAAAATTAAAACAATTGTTTTACGACATCAAAATTAATTGCTTCATCCCATACCAAACCACCTTATTATTTCTTCTTATAAAGTATAAAATAGATAAACTTTGGATTTGTATTTTTAGGATATTAAAAATCATGCGGCAAATAGTTTCCCAAACCAAACGCTGGGTTATAAAAATAGGTAGCTCTTTACTTACTGCTAATGGTAAAGGTTTAGACCCTAATGCTATGCGTGGCTGGGTTGAACAAATGGTTGCCCTGCGAAATCAAGGTATTGAACTTATATTAGTATCTTCTGGTGCTGTTGCTGCGGGTATGAGTAAACTAGGCTGGGAAACTCGCCCCAAAGAAATGCATCAACTACAAGCTGCTGCTGCTATTGGTCAAATGGTACTAGTGCAAGCGTGGGAAAACTGTTTTGACCAGTTTAATTGCCAAGCAGCACAAATTTTACTTACTCATGATGACCTATCTGATCGCAAACGTTATTTAAATGCTCGTAGTACCTTAAGAGCCTTAATCGATTTAGATATTATCCCTGTTATTAATGAAAATGATACGGTAGTTACTGATGAAATTCGTTTTGGTGATAATGATACCTTAGCCGCATTAGTAGCTAACCTAGTAGAAGCTGATCTACTAGTTATTCTCACTGATCGCGATGGTATGTTTAATGCTGACCCTCGTAATAACCCTAATGCTCAGTTAATCTATGAAGCAAAAGCTAATGACTCAACTTTAGATGAAGTCGCTGGAGGGGCAGGTAATTTAGGTCGTGGTGGCATGCAAACTAAACTAAGAGCAGCCCGTTTTGCCGCGCGCTCTGGTACAAACACTATTATTATTGGCGGCACAATTCCCCAAGTAATTACTAGAATACAACAAGGCGAACGTATAGGAACACTATTAACACCAGATCAATCACCCATTGCGGCTCGCAAGCAATGGTTAGCAGGTCAACTACAAGTTAAGGGTAAAATCACTTTAGATAATGGTGCTGTAACCGCACTCACACAATCTCATAAAAGTTTATTACCTGTAGGTGTTAAAAATGTAGAAGGTGATTTTAGACGCGGTGAAATGGTTGCCTGTATTAATTTAGAATGTACAGATATCGCTAGAGGGCTTATTAACTATAATGCCACTGAGGCACAAAAAATTATTGGTCTAAGCTCAGATGAAATAACAAAAGTTTTAGGTTTTATTAATGAGCCAGAACTTATTCATAAAGATAACTTAATTATTAACTAGTAAAATGGGACATCATATTCAAGGCATTATCAGCCAATCTGACAACGTTAATAAATTTGCACAACACTACTCCTTAAAGAAGAGTATTTTATTAAACCAAGGTTTTTCTTTACTTATGTTGAGTGATGATGACTTAGACTCTTTTATTTTTTCAGCTAATTATGATCTATATGACATTAATGGCCTATCTGACAAATTAGTTGAAATACTATCTCATTATTCCTTACAAGCTCCTATCGCTTATATTGCAACAGATTATTCTGGTGGAACTGGTAGTCAAGCTGCAACAACTTTTGCAAATGGTAATATTATCCTACCTCCACAATGGGCTGAAATCGGAATAATTAATCAAGCTCTAAAACTTATAGGTGTAATTTCTAATAAGAATATTGACGAGTTTGATGCATTAAACCTAGGCCAATATAGCTATATGGATGAAGATTAGCCTGATAGTCTCTTCAAGTTTTGTGAAGGACAATCGGCAAGTAAATCAGCCACTACTCTACCATCTGGTAAACAAACATTAGGGGCTATGTCTAATAAAGGCATTAACACAAAGGAACGCAAAGCCATTTGTGGATGGGGTATTGTTAAACGCTCTGTATTCATTTGTTGATTACCATAGAGAATTATATCTAAATCTAAGGTTCTAGCTCCCCACCGCTCTTTACGCTCTCTGCCCTGCTCATTTTCAATTTGTTGCAATTGATCTAGTAATGCTTCTGCCGTTAACTCAGTTTCTAAACAAGCAACAGCATTAATATATTGAGGCTGACCCTCTAATAATGAATCGCTTATATACAATGAAGACTGACAAACTAACTTACTATCAGGTAAATTGGCTAATGAATTTAATGCTGTAGTTAATTGGGTAACTGGATCTTGTAAATTACTTCCTAAACCAATATAAACAAGTTGCTTAGTCAATTTTTCCTTCTACCTTATTCTTTGTTTTAGACTTATAGTGATAACGTTTTCTACGACTTGGCTTTTTATCCCCATTTACTTGACGAATCATCGTCCGTCTTTGCTGATCATCGGCGTGTTGATAACATGTCCACCACTTACCTAAACCATCAGTATCTTCTCCTACTGATTCCCTTAATAATAGAAAGTCATAACCAGCACGGAAACGAGGATGTACTAATAAGGCATCTGCTTTTTTACCTTGCCTTCTTGTTAATCTAATTTGTGTTTCCCAAATCTCACGCATTGGGATACCAAAGCGTTTTGGAATAGTCGTATATTTACTTTGTTCAGCAATTAACTCATTAGCTAAATCGTGTAAATCTAAAAGATTAGGTAATTTTTCAGAAATAGGGGTTTCTAAACGCTCTAATAATACTGGCCACAATAAACTAGCGTATAAAAAAGCAGGATTAACTGTTTTTCCACTATTTAATCTATCATCTGTATTAATCAAAGCCTGCTGAATAAATTTTGTCGCTTGTGGTGATTTATCTATAGCTTTAGCAGTTGAGGGGAATAAATAACTAAATAAATTATATTGGCAGAGTAGTGTGAATATTTTTACGGCATTCCCTGATAAAAATAACTTTAATACCTCATCAAATAACCTAGCCGCAGGAATATCTCCTAATAAATGAGATAATTGATTAAGAGGTTGTTCAGTTTCTGGTGCTATAGAAAAATTTAACTTTGCCACAAATCTGATGGCTCGTAGCATTCTTACAGGATCTTCTTGATAACGTTTTTGTGGATTTCCAATTAAACGAATTACTTTACTATTAATATCTTCTAGACCATTCACATGATCTAAAACTTGTTTTTTTACAATATCATAATAAAACGCATTAATCGTAAAATCTCGTCGTGTTGCATCTTGCTCTATTGTTCCATAGACATTATCACGCAATATCCGACCACTACTGTGTTGTGCAGCGTCTGTGGTAACATCATCTTTGTTGTGGGGACCTCTAAAAGTTGCTACTTCTATGGTTTCTTTTCCCCAAAAAACATGAACTAACTTAAAACGACGCCCAATTACTCTGGAATTACGAAAAATTCTCTTAACTTGCTCAGGTGTTGCATTGGTAGCCACATCAAAATCTTTCGGGCGTAAACTCAGTAACAAATCCCGTATACAACCACCCACTAAATAAGCCTCATAACCTTCTTTATGAAGTTTTTTAATGGTTTCTAAGGCATTTTTACTAATGTGCTCTTGCTCTAATGTATATTTCTTTTTAGATGGTAATTGTTGAGAACCACCTGATACTTTATCAGAACGTTTAAACAGCCCATCTACAGATTTGAATATTTTTTTCAACATAAAAGATTAATACACTATATTTTGAATAAGTTTGAATACCAGAGACAACAACTAGATACCTCATTTATATAAATTAGACTATGAAAATAACAAGTTATAATCTAAAAAAAGTTTGCTTATAGTCAACTAGTTATTTAAATTTCATACTTTTTTCACAATTTAAACAAATAACTATCGATAATTATAACAATACACTGTATAAATATATATTAAATTGAGTTAAGCTATACCAATAAAATCATTTGCAAGATATTGTATAGAGCCTTGGGCTACTTATTTAGTAGAATAGTACTGCTTTTGACCTGTGTCATAACCTCTACTCGAGTAAATGATTAAATAATGAGACATTTTTAGAGGGTATCTCATGCGACGCGATCCGATTACTTTATTTGATAATGGCACCCATAAGTGTGTCTGTTTTGATAACCTTGTTACAGGTGGTGGTGTACAGTCTAATCAATTTGTGATTTTAGACGGTGACCAAGCTATCCTCCTCGATCCAGGTGGAGATTTAACATATACCACTTTAACATTAGAGATTGCTAAGCATTTAGCCCTTAAAGATTTGACGTATATCTTTGCATCCCACCAAGATCCAGATATTGTGGCTTCTTTAGATAAATGGTTATTACATACTAATGCGCGAGTTATTTGCTCTAAATTATGGGCTCGTTTCTTACCTCACTTAGTGGCTAACTATCTTTCTAATAGTCATGGTATTAATACTTACGAGCGTATTATCCAATTACCTGATGCCGGTGGCGCTATTCCTTTAGGCGATACTAAGTTAATGGCTGTTCCTGCACATTTCTTGCACTCTGAAGGTAATTTCCAAATCTACGATCCTATTAGTAAGATTTTATTCTCTGGTGACTTAGGTGCATCTATTGTGGATGACGCTGAGCCTATTACAAACTTTGAAGAACATTTACCAAATATGCTTGGTTTCCACCAACGTTACATGATCAGTAATAAAATTGGTCGCTATTGGGCAAGCATGATTCGTGGTTTAGACATTGAGATGATGGTTCCCCAACATGGCCGTCCTTTCAAAGGCAAAGAAATGGTTAATAAGTTTATCAACTGGTTTGAAAACTTAGAGTGCGGTGTAGATTTAATCACTCAGCAAAACTATGTTCTACCAAAAATATAGTCTAACCTAATGTAAAAAAGCTGCTTATTAAGCAGCTTTTTTATTATCTATAATTTATTATTACGCATATTTCTTAGTTGTTTTTCAAGCACTTCCGCATAAGGCTCTAGCACTCGCTCAATACAGAATGTATCTGCTGGATTAGCTAACCCTCTAATCTTAGCTAAAATCCCTATTCTCTCATCACTGGCAACAGACTGATCCATCAATAATAAATTACGACTATGATCAACCAATGAGCGAGCCAATTTTACAGTCGTATTATCTAACAACTCTTGAGGTGTTAAACCTAACAGATCAGTTCCTTGTGCTAAAGCTATTTGCATTAATAGTGTGATATTAGTATCCGCCAGCTCAACTTGTAACTCATGACTTAAACCACGCATTAACTCACCACAACATATCGCATGCGTTAAATAAGTATCTGTATCATTACCACGTCCATGAAACAACACTAAACTACTACCATCATTTAATGTATGTATTTCACCCTTATAAATACGTACTGTTTGATCCAAACAATCACGATAACGCTGCAATAAATTAATTAATCGCTCTTTTGATAATAGTTTTAACTTATCCTGTCCACCTAACCTTATATACAATACTGCAGTTTGCGTAGGTTGTTGTATAGCCACACCACTTTCTAGTTCTTCTTTATCTGCTGGCACTGAGTCACTAATAACAGGTATATCTGCATCAGTAATTACTGAGCGATCAAAACTGGCAATCTCATCGAGAAATGATTGATCAAAATTACTATCTGTTAATTCATCTTCAGTCTGTTTAATGTTAATCAGATCATGCTCAACTACTTCAGGTTCAGATTCTAATTCTGGCTCAATAAATTGCGCATAATATGCTTCAATATCTTCAGCAGCAATTAATTTAGCTTGCAATTCTCTAGCTAAATCACCTATTTCATCTTGTCGATCACTGGCAGGTACTGGCATAACGGGATCTCGTACCCATTCCCGTAATTGCGCAACAGGAACAGTAATTTTACGACCTAATCTAAATATAAAAATTAATACAATAACTAATAAAATACCTGCAATAATAATGGCGCGTTCAATACTCACCACCCAAGGTAATTGAAACTGCTGATGATTTAATCTTAATCGTAATTCAACATCTGGTTGTTTTTGGATGGCTAATCTTTCTTTATATAAATCCGTTTTATTGTTGTGAGAAAATTGTTTTAACCCAGCCCGAAATAATTCATTGCCCTGACCATCATAAATACCCACATCGGCAACCAATGGATTTTTGGCCAATGATCCTAACAAAATATTCAGCCCTAACTTATCATCAATGGCTAATAACTCAGCAGCCCTTTCTGCAGTCTGAGTTAATAAACTTTGTCCCACTGCATCAGCTTGTTGACGCATAGAAAGCTTAAATTGATCATTAACTAGCCAAGCATAAACACCAAAGGCAATAGCTAATACTAGCAAGCACTGCATAATCAAACTGGCAACAAGAGAAACTCGTTTTTGTCGTATTGTTTGGTTGGAATATAAAAAAAGATTATCTTTTTTAACATGTTGTTGCTGTTTCACAAGCAAAACTCTTTTAAAAATAGGAATATATTAGTATAACTAGCGTTTTTTTTTGGGGAAAGCCCTTAAACAAGTTAAAATAGTAAAAATTTGTGCTTTACAGTGTTGGAGATTGTAGATTGCGTGAAATTATTTTAATTAATATTACTGGAGAAGACCGTCCAGGCCTTACTGCAGCAATTACTGGTGTGCTAGCTGCAGGGGGCGCACAAATTCTTGATATTGGCCAAGCAGTGATTCATAACACACTATCTTTTGGTATTTTAGTAGAGCTTCCTGATAATAGTGACTCTAATGTACTCAAAGACGTATTATTCTGTGGTTATAAACTCGACCAACAAGTGCGCTTTACACCTATTTCTGAACAAGATTACCAAGTATGGGTGGCTGGACAAGGCAAACCCCGTCATCTTGTAACTTTACTAACGCGCAAAGTCACTGCGGAACAATTATGCCGAGTGAGTACTATTACAGCTGCACATAATCTTAATATTGATCACATCGACCGCTTATCTGGTCGTATTCCCTTAGGTACTGCTCCAGAAAATAGTAAGGGTTGTATTGAATTCTCAGTACGTGGTGATGCAAATACCAGCGCATTAAAAGCTGAGTTTCTAAAGGTCGGTGCAGAGTTAGGTATTGATGTAGCTTTTCAACAAGACAGCATTTATCGCCGTAATCGTCGCTTAGCTGTATTTGATATGGACTCAACACTTATTGAAGCAGAAGTTATTGATGAACTGGCCAAAGCAGCAGGCGTTGGCGACCAAGTATCTGCGATTACTGAACGAGCTATGCGAGGGGAAATTGATTTTAAAGAAAGCTTTAAAGAACGTTTAGCCTTGCTCAAAGACTTACCTGAGTCTGTGTTAGAAGAAATTGCTGATAATCTTCCACTAACTGAAGGTGCAGAAAATTTATTTGATGAGCTTAAAAAGCTAGGTTATAGAACCGCCATCCTTTCTGGTGGTTTTAGTTACTTTGCTAAAAAATTACAGCAAAAATTAGGCATTGATTATGTTTATGCCAATGAACTACAAATAGTAGATGGCAAACTAACGGGTGTTGCTATTGAACCTATTGTAGATGCGCAAAGAAAAGCAGACCTGTTAAAAGATTTAGCTATAAAAGAAAACATTAGCTT
Organism: Entomomonas sp.; assembly: GCA_040391985.1. Taxonomy (GTDB): domain Bacteria; phylum Pseudomonadota; class Gammaproteobacteria; order Pseudomonadales; family Pseudomonadaceae; genus Entomomonas. The sequence continues at coordinate 7,533 of JBEBWU010000019.1, forward strand.
AGAACAAACTATTGCAGTTGGTGACGGTGCAAATGATTTACCTATGCTTGGCATTGCAGGGCTAGGTGTTGCTTTTAGAGCCAAACCACTGGTTAAACAATCTGCTAAACAAGCTATTTCTACCTTAGGGTTAGATGGTATTTTATATTTATTAGGTTATCGTGACAGAGAAGCTCAAGAACAACCTATTAATTAATAAATTAAATCTCTCTATTTATTAGGAACCTTCAAGATAATTGTTAATCCTATAAATAACGAGATAAAGTTGTATGTTGTTTTGCAATACCACTGTAGAATACTTATCCATTATTCTACTGTGGTTGTGAGTTTTACGAGTAAGTTGGTTACCCCGAATGTATCGCATGATTAGAATTAAATATCCTTGTTTACCTAACAATGTATTTACTAATCCACTCACGTTAATAATTAAACTATTGCCGTGAAAACAGGAGCTTTCAATGCCTGACTATCGTTCCAAAACATCCACCCAAGGCCGTAATATGGCGGGTGCCCGTTCCTTATGGCGTGCAACGGGAATGAAAGATGAAGATTTTAGTAAACCTATTATTGCTGTAGCAAACTCGTTTACCCAGTTTGTACCAGGCCATGTTCACCTAAAAGATTTAGGCCAACTAGTTGCTCGTGAAATCGAAAAAGCAGGTGGTGTAGCTAAAGAGTTTAATACCATTGCGGTTGATGATGGTATTGCCATGGGACATGATGGCATGCTTTACTCACTACCAAGCCGAGAAATTATTGCTGATTCTGTAGAATACATGGTTAATGCACATTGTGCGGATGCCCTAGTATGTATATCTAACTGCGATAAAATTACCCCTGGCATGTTAATGGCTGCCTTACGCCTTAATATCCCCGTAGTTTTTGTTTCTGGCGGCCCAATGGAAGCTGGCAAAACCAAATTAGCAGACCATAATCTAGACTTAATTGATGCAATGGTTATTGCTGCTGATGACAACTATACCGATGAACAAGTTGCAGAATATGAACGTAGTGCTTGTCCTACCTGTGGTTCATGCTCTGGAATGTTTACTGCCAACTCCATGAACTGTTTAACAGAAGCACTAGGCTTATCATTACCTGGTAATGGTACTACCTTAGCAACTCATGCAGACCGTAAACAACTTTTTGTTAATGCTGCTCATCTAATTGTAAATCTTTGTAAACGTTATTATGAACAAAATGACAGCTCGGTATTACCACGTAATGTAGCTTCATTAGCTGCTTTTAAAAATGCGATGACACTTGATATTGCTATGGGTGGTTCTACCAATACAATTCTACATTTATTAGCTGTTGCCCAAGAAGGTGAAGTCGCTTTTGATATGAAAGTCATTGATGAGCTTTCTCGTCAAGTACCTCAACTTTGTAAAGTAGCTCCCAATGTACAAAAGTATCATATCGAAGATGTACATCGTGCTGGCGGTATTTTTAGTATTCTTGGTCAATTAGCAAAGGCAAAATTAATAGATACCTCTGTTAATACTGTGCATAGTAAAACCTTGGCTGACGCTATTGCTCAATGGGATATCAGCCAAACTGATAATGAAGCTGTTCATACATTCTTTAAGGCAGGTCCTGCTGGTATTCGTACAGAACAAGCCTTCAGCCAATCAACTCGCTGGCCTAGTTTAGATTTAGATCGCGCCGAGGGTTGTATCCGTGATTTTGAACATGCCTATTCAAAAGATGGCGGATTAGCAGTGCTATATGGCAATCTTGCTGAAGATGGTTGTGTGGTTAAAACCGCTGGTGTAGATGATTCTATCTTACGCTTTGAAGGCACAGCTATTGTATTTGAAAGTCAAGATGCTGCTGTTAAAGGTATTTTAGCTGATGAAGTAAAAGCTGGAGATGTAGTAGTTATTCGCTATGAAGGCCCTCGTGGTGGTCCAGGCATGCAAGAAATGCTTTACCCAACCAGTTATCTCAAATCAAAAGGTTTGGGCAAGCAATGTGCCTTATTAACTGATGGTCGTTTCTCTGGTGGCACATCTGGTCTATCCATAGGTCATGCCTCACCAGAAGCAGCCTCAGGTGGCAATATTGGTCTTGTACAAAACGGCGATAAGATCTTAATTGATATTCCTAATCGCTCTATTCAACTTCTTGTTAGCGATGAAGAATTAGCTAATCGTCGTGCTGTACAACAACAAAAAGGTTGGAAACCTGCTGCGCCTAGAGCGAGAAGAGTAAGTACAGCACTTAAAGCTTATGCTTTATTAGCGACTAGTGCAGATAAAGGAGCTGTACGTAATAAACAACTACTTGATAGTTAATTTAATATAACCATCCTATAGCTGTTGCTATACAATTTTAGACAAGGCGAATGACTGAAGACAGTACAACACGTACGACAAAGTCATTCAACGATGTATAAAAATGTAGCGCAATAGCTATATATTAAGGTATAGGGTGGCTTATTCCTTCTACCAACATCCCAATATCAATTCCCTGCTCACTAAACCAACCTTGTGGTACTTCTAAAGCATATCTAATAGGTTGCATGGCACACACATGACTAAGACTCTCTGGCTGTAATTGTTCAATTTGAACAACCTGATAATGCTTATTAATAAAAGCTAGTGATAATGGAACATAGGTATTTTTCATCCAGAAACACGGCATTGAATCATCATCTAAATAAAACAACATACCTTGCCCAGCTTCTAAACTTTTACGAAACATTAGCCCTTGTTGACGCTGTTCATCCGTAACAGCTAATTCTGCCTGTAACTTAACCCCATTAATTATTAATAATTGCTTAGCAAAAGTAAGCTCACTATTATCCGCTGACACTATTTGTGATATTGATACCAGAACAATGATCAACAGATACTTTACTAATTTCATTACTTATTAATCCTATTACTATTTATAAATTATTATAAAACATACTTTGCAATAAATTTCGGCAATATAATAGCTATTTTTGCTATAATTCATTCTTTTAAATATGTTCTTTCATGCCATAATAAACAACTATTGGCATTAATTATAATTTGGGAGGAATTATGGCTTGGAATGAGCCTGGTAATTCAAATAACAACGATAATGATAAAGACAAAAATCGCGATCAAGATCCTTGGGGTAAACCACCTAAAAATAATGGTGGTAACGAAGGACCTCCAGATCTTGATGAGGCTTTGCGTAAAGTCAAAGATTCTTTTAATAAATTCTTAGGCGGTAAAAAACCTTCTAACAATAACTCTGGTAGAAATAACGGTGGTGGTGACTTTGCAGTTCCTATCTTACCTATTATCTTAATTATCATCATAGTTATTATAGGATTTTGGCTTTCTAAGGCAATCTATGTAGTGGATCAACAAGAAGAAGCTGTTATTCTACGCTTTGGTAAATACCATGATACTGTTAAACCTGGTTTACATATCTATTTTCCTCCTATAGATACTAAATTTCAGGTTAATGTAACGGCAGAACGCTCTTACAGTAAACATGGACAAATGTTAACCAGCGATGAAAATATCGTTGAAATTCCACTTACTGTTCAATACCGCATTATTGATTTAGAAAAATTCGTTCTAAAAAATGATGCACCTGAGCAAAGCCTAGAGAACGCTACTGATAGTGCTCTCAGACAAGTAGCTGGCTCTACTAACATGGATGATATCCTTACCAGTGGTCGTGAAAAAATGGCTGGCGATATTCAAGAAGAGTTAACTAAAATGCTTGAAAAATATGAAACAGGTATTCAAGTTACTCAAGTAAATATCCAAAGTGCCACAGCACCCTCTGATGTTCAGTCTGCTTTCGATGATGTAATTCGTGCTCGTGAAGAGCAACAAAAATTAAAGAACGAAGCAGAAACCTATCAAAATGGTATTGTTCCTGATGCTCGAGGTGAAGCAGCACGTATTGAAAAACAATCCACTGGTTATCGTGAAGCCATTGTAGATAGAGCAACAGGTGAAGCTATTCGATTTGAAAAACTACTAGCTGCTTATCAACAAGCCCCTAAAGTAACTAGAGAGCGTATGTATCTTGAAACTATTCAAGAAATACTAACAAAAACCAGTAAAATCCTAGTCACAGGTAAAGATGGGCAAAGCCAACTGCTTTATCTTCCTATAGATAAATTAATGAATAATCAACAAACTGTACCAACAAATAGTTCTACTACTAACAGTAACTTTAGTACTGGTATCAACTCATATACTCCACCCACTGATAGTAGCAACCAAAGATCAA